>REEL01000001.1 GCA_007695095.1 Chitinophagaceae bacterium
ATTTGCTTTAAAATGTCTTTAAACCCCTGTCGTCTTTTTTCCATTATTAATATTCATTAACACCTATTAAGTCCTAATTTGCAGAAACATTTCTAATCGTTATCCTTTCTAATACTGGGAAAAGCACCAAAACTCATAACTTTAGTATGACCAATAATATGAGATACTGAAAAGGGAATGCTGGAAGGACATATAACTCCAACAACGGGTCCACACTATGCCACCGTGCTATTTGCGCATCATAAAATCTCGCCCCGTAATCATACCAACTTACACAGATTTTATTATGTTCACCAAAAGCCCTATCGTGCCAGGTAACAGTTGTTTTTCCGTTGTATAGCGCGAGTTTTTTACAGCCCATTTTTTATATAAAGCTCAAAAATAGTTGTTCTTTTCTCAAAACAAAGTAATTACTATTGTAATTTACTGTCATTTGTGGTAATTTTGATAATAATAATCAAGGATACATTTTAAAATGAAACAGTTGACCCTAAATATTAGTGAAAACAAATTCAAAGCTTTTTTAGAGTTTATCAAGACTCTTGATTATGTTGAAGTTCCTGAACCTGATAAAAAATCATTAAGCGAACTGCAAAACAGCCTTAACCAGGTCAAAATGATGCAGGAAGGTAAAATAGAGAAACAAGACGCACAAGATTTTATAGATGAGCTATAAAGTTTATCCTACTCCCGACTTTAAGAGGTTTTTCAAAAAGCTACTTAAGAAATACCCATCACTAAAATCTGAACTGCAATTGTTGGTTGAGAAACTTTCAGAATACCCGGAAACAGATATTCCTTTGGGTTATGGTATTTACAAAATACGTTTGGCAATCCGCTCAAAAGGTAAAGGAAAATCTGGCGGCGCAAGGGTGATAACTTTTATAGTGTACAAAGAAAATGAAGTTTATCTTGTTCATATTTACGATAAAAATCAACTGGAAAACATCACTAAAGAGCAAATTTATGAATTGCTTCTTCAAACATGGATTAACAACCCAAAATATGAAGAGCTTTCTAACATAAATTCAAAAATTTACTATCAGGACGGAAATCAAATAATCTCAGACGAAAGGAAAGTGGCAAGGAATGAACTTATTTCACTCCAGTATAAGCCTGAAAAACATTCAGTTAATACTGTGAATAAAAATGATTTTATAGTTGCATTTCTTGTCAATGAATTGTTCATGATTATATACAACTCTGTTGATGAAAAATTTACAGTCTTCAATATAATCACAGAAAATAAAATAGAATATAATATAGATGCAATGACAATACTTAGCATATATCCCATTCATAAACACGGAGAATTAGAATTACCTTTTTCGGACAAAGGGTTCACTGTAAATTCGGCAAATAGATATGAGGCAAAATCTTCTGAAACCATTATAGAAAATCATTTTAGATAAGAAATGGCATTTGAAAAACAATTAAAATTACCTGTATCAAATAAACCTACCGCATATCTGAGAAATGCTTTTATGCTTTCAGTTATATTAATAGTTTTTTTATCTCTTTATATTCATTATCAGGAGATAAGAATACTTGTAGCGTTGTTAATTGTCATCATTCCCTTAGCTATTCTTTTAATATTCTCTCAGAGGAAGCAAAATATTCAGTCATTGGAGTTTGCCCAAAACAAACTAATTGTATCCTATCCTAAACATAAAATAGAAATTCCATTATCACAGATACAAGAAATTACGGCAGGTATAAACCTAGGTTTTAATTTAAAATTTAACTTAATTAAAACATATACAATAGTGCTAAATAAAAAATATTTCTTTGGGAAAAAACTATTAGTCGATTACAAAATCGACAATAACACTGGAGTAACAATTAAAGAAGACCCTATTTCAATTAAAGTTTTAAAAATTGAGACACAAAGAACACAAGCAGATATTATCTAAAGATAATTGGTCTCTTCAATTCTTCCCTAACCCAATTCAACTCTTCTTTAATAACATTATTCTGGATATTAAGGTCATTTCTTTGATCATATAGGATATCAAAATCTTGTTCCATTTTTTTGTAATTTGGGGTTGTTTTATCTTCCATTTTTATTAATTCTACTGACATCTCTCCAAGTTGGCTGTCAAGCTCGCTGATTTTACTACTCAGGTCTTCATTAATACCCTCTAATACTTTCTGATAACCAGGCAACTTAGATCTTATAGGTTTGTCAAAGTTTAAAACATTAGATACATTAGAACTAACATCGATTGAAGAAGCAGCAACTTCTAAAACGCTTCTACCAGTCATAAGTATCTTTGCAAGCCCTATTAAAATACTTGTCTGTACTTGCCTTTGACTAAGCCCTGTTAGTTCTTCTCGTGTTTTTGGGTCTTTTAGTTGAAAACTTAATACCTCGTTTATTGTATATGGCCACATTCCGTCCGGGTCGATAAACAACAATGGATTATTAAAAGCATAAGTATAAGGACTGATATGATATCCTTGTTCCGCCAACGGGTCCACAACATGCCACCTTGCAATCTGCGCATCATAAAACCGTGCCCCGTAATCATACCAATACCCCGTTATA
>REEL01000002.1 GCA_007695095.1 Chitinophagaceae bacterium
GCAACAACCCACGACCACAGGGGTTTATAAAACTCAAAGGCAGGGATGCTTTTCGCATTCGGGTAGCCAATTATCGTATTATCTACGAAATCCAGGATTCCATTCTATTGGTGGATGTGGTCGATTTGGGGCATAGAAAGGATATTTACAAATAGCAAAGAACCGGGAATGGAAAAGGAAGATAAAAACCACATCCTTTACACCATTGACACGGGCTTATCAGGTCAGTGAAGTTGAGGAATATTGCGGCGTTGTAAACTGAACAACTTGTTATTTCATGAACGTAAATATGCTTTTAACCTTAATCTCAATGAATATCAGACTCACCATAGAATCGCACATATCTTTCATTTTATAATAAACTTCTATCGAGTTTCCCTTTTGGTAAAAAGAAAAAACGTCTAATCCCATTCTCATAATACGTGTGTTTACTCTTTCTACATGCCTGTTTTTTGAGTGAGACTTAGGTAACGTTTCTACAATGGATAGTTCTTTCTGTTTGCCGTTAGCATTAAAAACAGTTACATTTTTTTCTGAATCAAAACAAAACACTCCTAATTCATTTATTTTAATATTAGAACCCAAATAATCACTTAGCTCTTTAGCTGACCTGTTTGAACCTTTCGCTATAAATACGCTGTCTTTTATATCATGAAGCAAGGTCGGATAATTGGTCTTTAAGCTTTCTAAATTTCTTTTTAATCTTTTAACAACAAAATGAAGGTGAAGCCTATCTGAGATTAGAATCATCAGAATAACAACAAAAAAACCCCAAATCTTGGAAAGAGCTGTATATATGTCCATGCAAGAAGTTATTTTATGATACCGTACTGTCTATAGTAAAATTGTAGTTTGTCATCAAACCTTGCTTCAAAACTTGCTTTTGTCTTACGCGCATGCTCAATAACTGTATTTAAATTCCCAGGAGTTGGTAAAACAAATAATGGATAAGAGGGAATATTAAGCACCGCAAAGCCTGCCATAAAACCATGAATTGAAGACTCATTCCTTAGCGGATAAGTAAACCTTCTGTCTCTCAATGCCCAATGGGTATCTTTGAAGTACTGTTTATCAAACTGTCTTCGTAAATTAGGATTTCGTAAATTAGTATAATAATTATCACTGGAGTTAACCACAAAAGTATTTCCACGCTGAATAATAGTGGTTTCCATGCCTAACTCCCACCTTTGGCCTTCAAGTGAAGGGTCAATAGTTTCTTGAACCTGCATCCAAGATTTGGAAAATTCTTGAGTGTTTAAAGACCACTGAGTATTACTCCTATCCTTATTCATAGTAAAACCACTCAAAAGTGTTGACCCATCACTTAACCTCCCTAAAGAGCCATCTGCTTCATCTGAGACAAAACTATTAATTTGACTAAAAGTTGTGTTATTAGACAAAGCGCTCTCAGCCGACAACATATCAAAAAAACGTTGAATGTCTTCCGGGTCATCGGTAAACCATCCATTAGCTCTCCTTTCCCACAAACCATCTGGGTCTATAAATAAAATAGGATTATTAAATCCATACCTATAGGGAGTGAGGCTTGGAGCTAATTCGGCTAATGCATCAGGACTATGCCACCTTGCAATCTGCGGGTCATAAAATCTCGCCCCGTAATCATACCAGTTTACGCCAAAAAAATCATGTTTCTCACCAGCCTTACCTGCTCCAAAACAGGGTATTCAAAGAGCGTATAATGCCCAAAAATACAGCTTTTTTCTTTTAATTAGATCCTTTTAAGTGGTTGACATTTATTTGATAAACAGGAAATTTTGTAACTTTGGAATAGTTTTCTGTTAAACACCAAATTTTGTTCAAAAATCTAAAAACCATGAACTTGCAATATATATCAGACAATAAGGGTAAAACTACAGGTGTTTTTATTCCTATTAAAGATTGGGAAGAACTGAAGAAAGAAATAAAAGGACTTAGTGAAAAAGAAGAGCAATTGATGGAGATACCAGAATGGCAAAAAAACATTGTCCGTGAAAGAATGGAAAAATACAAGAAAAATCCGGACAGAGCTCTTGACTGGGATGATGTAAAGAATGATTTCAAATTGGATTGATGAGATATAAGTTGATTATTCAACCCGAGGTTTTTGAAGATATCCAACAAGGAATTGACTGGTACAATTCCCGCCAAAAAGGATTGGGAAAAAGATTTTTCAATGCTGTACAGCATGAATATAAAACGCTCCGGGTAAACCCCGGATTTCAGGTACGTTATGATGAAGTAAAATGCCTGCCGGTAAAGAAATTCCCATACATGATACACTATTACATCAACGAAGAATCAAAAACTGTTGTGATAATGGGTGTAATTAATACCTATTTGAATCCCTCCATATGGGAAAAACGTACAGGAAAAATTAATTAATTTCCGTACCTCTGTTGACATTGCCAGGCGTATGGCCGATGCCTTTGAAGCACCACCGGATTACCTGGAGGGGGTTGCGGAAAAGCAAATCAACAAAGAGATGCTCAACCGCATTGAGGAAGTAGATAAAATGAAGCCGGAAGAAAAAAAGATGATTTACACCTTTCTGGATGCGTTTATTACTAAAACTAAGTTGCAG
>REEL01000003.1 GCA_007695095.1 Chitinophagaceae bacterium
AGGATTTTTTGGAGAAGTTTGAATCGGTTTGATATATTAGATGTTATGTTCTAAGTTGTTCGGTAGCAGGGACGCTACGAACAGAGCTGGGTTAAATTTTGTTTCACAATCCACTCTGACAAAAGTGCCTTAATACGATATTTTTTTTTCAGAAGTACCCAAATATTGGTAAAAAACAAGTTTAAAATTTCAATTTTGTTCTTTAATACATCTGATATAATCGGAATCATCGTAACCTTCAGGCCAGTATGAATTTAATTTATTTCCATCAAATTTATATATACTATTTTCATTACCGTCATTAGAACAAATAAACTTGTGGTGCCACCACGAAGCTGCTTTACTAAAAGCCTCAAAGTGTTTGTACCCTTCCATTGTAATATTATATACTGCGTATGGTTTTGCATTAAATCCACTTTCATTTGTTGCATTACATTTATCTGTCCAGCCGGTAGTCGATTTCATTTTTATTGCAGCAACATCTTCTCCACCAAGATTTTCTACTAAAATATCCCAGTCTTCGTTCGTGGGAATCCGCCATCCAACCGGGCAAATATTTAAAGTGTTCCGCACTGCTTCAATACCGTATACCATTCCTCCTTCTGTTTTCATATACCAGGGATTTGGTTTGATACGATGTTGCTTTTCCATTAAAATTTGCATTTCGGCCTGTTCCTCCTCAGAATAGGGAGGCGTAAATTCACTAAAAATTTCTTCTATGTCCTTCAACTGATAAAGCGAATCTCCATTGTTAAACCTGGTCACCCTTAAATTTTCTGCCATCCATTCCTGATTATCAATTTTTACAGTTTCATAATTGTTGCCATCGATATCAGTTAATTGCCCAGATACTTCTAAATTTACGTTAAAAGCTACACAGAAGAACATTATTGTTTTAGTTGCAAAACTACTCATTGATTTAAGTTTTTAAAATGATATAAATAATTTTCATTAATTAATATTACCGAAAAAAAAGCACAAAATGATATTTGATTGATTTTAATATTTAGTAACTCTATTAGAAAATTATTGTACTTTAATAATATAGCATTAGAATTTTTATGGCAATTATAGTATTTTTTTTTATAACCTGCATTTTTATTTTATTTAAATTTTAAAAATATTCATCCCGTTCTATCGGATTTGTAATCCTGAAGCTCAATGTCTGCTATTTATTTCATTTAATAAGCATTAGTTCCTCATCTCAGGGCTTTGCTAAAGGCTTTCGCCAAAAGCAATAATTAAAAATTTATCTGTAAATTGTAAATACTAACTTAAACATCATTTTTAAATTTCTTATATTTGTTAGCTAAGATATCAATACAAAAACATGTTTAATAAAATAATTATATTTTCATTCGTTTTTTTTTATTTCTCTTTTCATAATAAAAATTCTAATGCGCAGGTAGTTTATATAAACGAACTAATGTCTTCCAATCACTCTACGGTTTCAGATAATACCGGTGAGTACGAAGATTGGATAGAAATTTACAATCCCGATTCTGCTGATTTTTCATTAGCCGGTCATTATATTACCGATGATTTTTCAGATCCCTTAAAATTTCAATTTGATTCTAATTCCTTAGACTTAGTTGTGCCCGCAGGCGGATATTTACTTTTATGGGCCAGCGGAGACATTTCAAGAGGTGATAACCATTTGCCTTTTAAACTGTCAATTTCCGGTGATGCCGTTGGCTTGTTCCGCTATGTTACAGAGGATGTGATTGATACGATGAGCTTTGATTTCATCCCTACTGATGTTTCATTTGGCAGGTATCAGGATACTCTCCGACGTTATTTTCAAACACCAACACCCGGAGCACCTAATACATCACAGGCTTTTACCGGCATTTTAGAGCCTCCGGTTTTTTCTCACCCGACAGGCTTTTATTCCGACAGCTTTCAATTAGATATATCTCATCAGAATCCGGACGTTACCATAAAATATACCTTAGACGGCAGCAATCCCGATAATAATGGAATTGTTTATTCAAACTCCATTTCAATTTATGACAGAAGTAGTGAGCCGAATAATATTTCCTTAATACCAACCAATACATGGTCTCCCGGTCACAGTCGAGGGTGGAACCCTCCGGAAGGCCTAATTTCTAAAGGAAATGTCATAAAAGCCAGAGCTTATCATCCTGAAAAAATAGAAGCTTCTGCAAAAGGAACATTTTTTGTCTTTCCGGACAGCTCTGACGCCTATACATTTCCGGTAATCTCCATAATAACCGACAGCCTCAATCTGTTTGAAACTGATTCCGGAATATATATTCCCGGGCCAAATTCAGTTCCGAACCAAACCGGTACTAATAATTATGCCGGCAGAGGTATAGAATGGGAAAGAAAAGCTCATTTTGAATATTTTGAAAACTCCGGTGATTTAAAACTTTCACAAGGTGTCGGAATACGCATTCATGGTGGTTACTCCAGAAATTTTCCGCAAAAATCTCTTCGAGTTTATGCCCGAAACCTATATGGAGAGAATAGTCTGGATTATCCATTTTTCGATGAAATACCGGATGATTCTTTTCGGCGAATTATACTCAGAAATTCAGGGAATGACTGGAATATGACAATGTTTAGAGATGCTGTTGCTCAAAGTCTTGTTTCCCATTTTAATATGGATGTGCAGGCAACACAACCTACAATTA
>REEL01000004.1 GCA_007695095.1 Chitinophagaceae bacterium
GACTTATGGTTGCACCGCTTTGCGGTATATTACTACTATTATCCCATCCATTATAGTATGTATTAAAATTTCCTGGCGGACGTGTACTTAATTCTAATAATGCAAAGTCAGAATTACAATGATTAGCACGAAGAGTTGCACCGGATATAGTAAATGTAACTGCAGGTGCTTCCTGCGGATTATTACACCCGTCACTTTGATAATTGAAAATAAAAATAAAATCTGAGGGAGTGTATGTATAATCCCCAATTACTTGATTTAGACAATGATTAGCTGTTAAAAAATATGGCTTTGAATCTCGTCTTTCATTTGTAATTAATGATCCTGAGCACAATGCAATTAAATGATCATTATCGTGTAAGCCGACTATAAGCGCTACCGACCTCCTTTGATTACACCAACCATTTCCTTGAGGACAGTTAACATTTAAATTACAAGGCTGAGAGGCGCCAAACGTTGGGTTTCCAACCACATCAACTACGTGATTAAACGCTTCATTAAATGAATGAATAAAAGATGAAACGTGAATACGTGATTTGCCGGTAAAATTCTTAGGTTCAACATATTCTAAAATAATATGATCATCTATAACTGGCCCTATAGAAAATCTTCCGTAAGGTTTGTTATTTCTGTATGTAAATGCCCCTAATGTTTGTGACTTATCTTCATTATAAGCAAATAGTTTAGAGCCTTTTGCTAAATAGAAATCATCAAATATAATAAAACTGGCATGAGATAGGTCTGAAATAAGTTTTATTCTACATATTCTAATACTGTCTTCAATTAACACACATGTCTCATCATTTAATAAATTTTTACTCACCCTTATGGGAATTGCAAAATTGTATGCTCCATCTTGCTGAGAAATTGAATCTAAAATTCTTAATGAATCATTATTAACAGCCGGTAAATTTATCTCAAAAGTTTGTTCAGAAATTTCAATGTTATGATGAAAGCTGACGGGTAACTCATTTGTTGATATCTGTGCTTTCAAAACGAAAGCATTAAACAAAATTAATATTGTGGCTAAAAATTTCATGGGATTAATTTTTTTCAAGATTAATAATTTCTCCTTCAATTCCTATTAATTGCATCGTTGTTTCACTATGTATGTAGTATTTGTAATGTTTAAACTTGGTAAGCATGCTGACGAGTTTATTACCAAATTGAGAATGCCATGCGTTAAGCGTACACAATGGAGTGTCAAAACTTATTATATTTTTAAATAAAATCTTCCCTGAACAATGACCATTATTTAATTGTAAAAAATAATTGTTATTATCATCAAATTTGATTAAATGCCTTTCTGGGTTGGGTTCAGGGTAAACTAAGTTTGAATCTATATGAAACTGTGCACTAACTATTTGCCATTCTGTATTAACAAATGGATGTTGTTCATCCTTTTTGCATGATGAATTCAACAGTAATGTTGACATAAAAACAATTATAATCATTGTTTTAAGATTTAAATGTTTCATAACTTTTCTCCTTTTAAATTTTTAACTCTTCAAATTTTATTATTAAAAAAAGCCGGAAGTTATTTTTAATCTACTGTTACAGCCTTAAAAAGTTCCTTCAACATCTCCACCTCCCTTCTCAATTGCTTCAAATCATCTTTTTTAGCCCGCAAGGCTTCAATTTCTCTCTGCTGCTCAATAGTATATAACGTGAGTTCTTCGATTTTAAGCATTTGGAGGTAGTGCATTTGACCGACATTCAATCTGTTATTTACAACTTCTTCTTCAGAAGGAATTTGCGGTAAGTGACGATGTGTCTTTATAAAAGTTTCTAACTCATTTAATGGCATAAGTTGATAATTTTCTTCAAACACAAAATCACACCAACTTTCAAGCTCAACTTCTATTTCGCAGGCTGTAAGTTTCCCTCTCACTTCAACTATTCTATTTGCTCCGCTTTCAAGATTATATCCTGGACTTATAACTAAATTGTTAGATGAATAATCATCGGCAATAATGTGCCTAAGTGCCTGTCTTACACCTCCGACACCTTCACTAAAACGAATTTGATTTGCCCAGCCTTCTGGATCGTCTGGTGAAATTATATCAACAGTAGTTCCAATTTGTTCAATTGCTGCACTGATAGATAATGTACCAAAATTCGCATTTGTATTAATGCCTACCCTTTCATCAAGTAACGTATTTCCTCCCTCTACATGCAATTTTGCCAATGGAAAAGATACACCAATTCCTACATTTCCTTCAGGCGGACATTTTACGATATTTAATCCTATTGATGTCCACTCCATAGAGTTATCGCAAGATCCACCTGCCATTAACCCGCCTCCAGAAGAATCAGAGGGAACATAAACTGTTGTGTCCGGTATTGAATGTGTTAAAGTATCACCGGAAGATTGGCTTAAAATAATTTCAGGCTTTAAAAGCAAAGCAAATATTGCAATTAAAATGCATAAATATTTTAATGTGTTAGGGGGGGGGATAAGATTAATTTTTTCATGAGAATTGATTTTAGATTTTAAATAACATAAAGTTTATTCGCTGAAAGTATTGATAAATCAAATATAAGACAATTTATTTATTAACCAAAATTATTTTATGTTATCTATGTGTTAATTGTATTTTTTTAGTGTGTTATGCATGACAATTAACTGATTTACAAATTAATATGATGAAATAATTTTTTTGTTTTTTT
>REEL01000005.1 GCA_007695095.1 Chitinophagaceae bacterium
TTGAGAAACATGCACATGATGAGGGAAGGCTAAAGGGTTATGATTTGGCTGATTATCTGGAAAGGATTGATTGGCGGTTGTTTAGGTCTGGTGGTTGATGGATGGTTTCCCTGCTGTTCATGCATATGATTATTTCACTTGAGATAAATTTTTCTTCACGAAATAATTTGTTCCGTATTATCTCTTTTCAGTTTGTGTCAATGGTCCCGGGATTCTTGTGTTAGCGCATCGTTTCACCTCTATCATTCAAATATAGAGTCATTTGGTTAACTAATCTAAAAATATTTCTGTTTTTTTGTAATAAATTCAAATCCAGAAATACTTTATTAGAAACAGATGTCAAAACCATGAAATCATTGAAAGAGGAATTTCTCGAAATACTTACAAATTATCAAGGGATATTATATAAAGTCAGCTTGGTATACTTTAAAAATAGAACTGATAGAGAAGACAATATTCAGGAAATCATTTATCAACTTTGGAAGTCGTACCCAACAATTAAAAATCATAATAGAATCGGTTCATGGATTTACGCTGTTTCAATAAATACTTCAATTTCAAGGGTTAAAAAGGTGTCACGAATTGAGTACAGAGAAACAGTCCCTGAAATACACGACAGCTCTGATTTAATTGATAATATTTCAAAGAATGAATCCTTGCAATTATTGCTAAATGCAATCTATAATCTTGAAGATGTTGACAAATCAATCATGCTGCTTTATTTGGAAGAAAAGAGCTATAATGAAATTGCTGATATTATTGGCATATCAAAGTCGAATGTGGGTGTTAGAATTAATCGGGCAAAAGAAGCACTAAAACAAAACATTAAAACACAAAGCCATGGAAAATAATGAGTTACAATTAATATGGAGAACTGTCAACTCTGATATTAAACAGAAATCCAGGGATGAATTAGATCTGTTATTATCGTCAAAGGCCAGACAAGTATTTACCGAATTTTTAATCTTGAATATTACTGCTATTCCAGTTTGTATAGGCTTAATGGTTTGGTTATTAATATCTACGGCTCATAGAATAGATGATCGCCTATATGTTGCAAACAATATCCTACTAGGGTCAATTGTATTGTTTGCGTTATTTTACGTAATCCGGGAATGGTATCGATTTAAACGGAGCAAAATGGATAAACCGGTCAAAGAATGGTTAGAGACAGAAATCAATCTGTTGTCTAAATGGCTAATTGGCAAATACAGGAGAATAAATTTTTATATCATCCCTATTATATACATCCTATCTGTTTTATCAATTCATGTCTACTATTCAGAGCTATATTTTACTGAAGTATTTCGTTCGGATAAATTCATAAATGAAGATATGTGGGGGTTTATTATTTTTACACCAATTCTTTTTGCTATTCTTTATTATAGTTTGATAAAACTCCGTAAGCATCAGATAAATAAATTGCAATTTCTAAAAGATCTGCACGATCGTCTTTGCAATTATTGCTAACGGTTGAGGCTAAAATCTGGCGTGCATTTCGGAGCACGTCACTGTCCACCACTGCAAAAGCCCATGCGGAGCAGAGCCCGTAAAACTCCCCATCTTGTCCCGTCCCGCACGTGCGGGATTGGCTATAGCATTGTCGGTTGATATTTTTAGTTTCTGTTTTCTGCACTTTTGTCAAAGGGCGTTTACCTTATTATCATTAATGGTAATTTATTCTCTATCAATTTTTAATATTGCAGATTTTCTGTAAAACTAAAACAGGAGCCAGGCTGATAATAATCCAAACATGATGCTGTATAAAATCGCTTCAAACTGAATTGTCCAAAAAACTCGCTTCTCTACAAATTCTTTTTTTAAGCATATCTTCAATGCCATCTTTTAGATTTGGTTGTATATCATGAGGGCTTCCATAATATTTGAAGCCAATAATATGAGCAAAGCAACGATTAAACCAATGTATTGCTGACGCCGAAAAACTATCGGCTTGGTAATCTTTTCAGGATTGGTTTTAAAAAGTGCTTTTATCTCGAACCTTGATATATTATAGGTAGAAACCGCAATTAAGGTGTAGGCTGCCATTTCATAAAGTCCACTTCGTCCCAAAACAGATAAAGATGGAGCAATTCTCTCGGCCATAGCAAATGTGAATGAATTTGACCCCAGAATAAGCCCATAAAGTAAGAACCAAACAGGTGGAATCAGATACCCTAATGGTATGTTATTTATTCTAAAGGATAAATTAAACAAAACTATAACCGAACTCATTGTAAGATTAATGATAAATAATCGTGTTAGTTCCTTGCCGATACTCAAAGAAATGTCGCTTCCAGCTAATTTTGAGGCAAGGCTCGTGTCTCTCATTATTCCTTCAGGGAAAAGGTGGAAACTTAAAAGCCAAGAAGCAAAAAATATCAATAATCCCAACAGGTATAATCCCAAAAACCGAATCAGGATATTTTTGTTGCATACATGTTTCTTCATTGTCTTACCCAAATTAGTTAGCGTACCTAAAATTTCACTTTCACTTATTTACATGCCTATGCAGGAAAAAAATTGACATTGTTGAGTAAAGTTTTTTTTTATAAAGATCAAAGAAGGTTATTAGCGTCAGGCCCTTTTCATAGGCTGCCACTTTCTATACGTCATGGAGCGCCATAGCCATTCAAGCGGGCCGAAGCGATAATGCTTCAGCCAATAGTGGCTCCAAACTACCTGGAGAATG
>REEL01000006.1 GCA_007695095.1 Chitinophagaceae bacterium
ACGATAAACACCCATTACTTCAGGAAATAGGTAGCCGGGACCGCGGGAGGCTAAAAATAATGTTATAAAAAAATCTCCTGTTGAGAAATTTAATCCATAGGTAATTAAAGCATCATTTAATTCTTTTACATTTTTAAAAACAAGGGAGGTTGTATGCAAAGTCTTTCGCATTAAATTGTTTTCTAAATGTACTGAATTTACCGTCCTTTTTGGCCTAACATCAACTAATTTATTGTCTTTTGAAATATGACTTCTATGACAGCAGAAAAAATACTCCTTATTGTTAATTAAAAAATTAAGCTGTTTTTCAAGTTTTAGAGGGTCTATCCAATAATCATCGCCTTCCATTAAAGCAATATAATCACCTTTAGCAGAGAATCTAGTCCATATGCCATTTAGCCTTCTAACCAAATTTCCTTCCTGATCAAATAAGTGAGATAAAGATCTATCACGTAAGAAAAGTCTTATTTTATCGGGGTATTTTTTTGAATATTCTATACAGATTTTCCTGGTGTTATCAGTACTATCGTCCTCTCCAATAATCACCTCAAAAGTGAACGATGTTTTTTGATTTAAAATACT
The DNA here is from genome assembly GCA_007695095.1 of Chitinophagaceae bacterium. Taxonomy (NCBI): domain Bacteria; kingdom Pseudomonadati; phylum Bacteroidota; class Chitinophagia; order Chitinophagales; family Chitinophagaceae; species Chitinophagaceae bacterium. Next base: position 583 of record REEL01000006.1, read on the forward strand.
GTCTAATGCTTGCCTAATAAATTTTTCGTGATTATAAGTTTGAATACAAACAGATAAAAGAGGTTTTACCTTATTTATGGGTTTATTTTCTCCCAGATACTCTTTCTGCAAGGCAAATCTTTTACGTATTTCATGTTCATAATCATTCATAGTCCCTGAACAAACTTCTCCCAATTTTTAGTAATTTCTGGACCATTTCCGCTAAAAACTCTATCAAAAAAGGTTAAAGCCTCTTCTATTGAAAAATTATTATTAACCACATGTGGCCAAAACTTAACCTGATCTCTTATAATAACCAAATTAACCCTAATTGGTATGCTATCATAACCCAGTGCAGCTGCAGCAGAAGCTCTATGGTTGCCAGCTGTAAGCAACCATCTCCAATCACCGTCAGTATTCACCAAAGCTGTAGCCTTGGCATCACCATCAGAACTCGAATCTCTTTGATACCCATTTTTTTGAATACTCCGCAAAACATATAAAATTCGTTCAACCTCTATTTCCAACTTTTCCGCTGAAACAGGTCCACAAAACAACCAACCATCCTTTATTGTAAGATTTTTTCCTAAAACTTCATTTTCTTTAATGGCAGCCTTAACATAAGCATTTTTATATGACTCCACAGACCTTGCACGCCAAGGAAAAACCGCTGACCACGGTGGTTCGGAGTAAAAAACACTATTTTTTGAAAAATCTAAACCGAGCCAATCAGCTGCATTATGAGGCACGACCAACTCATAATACTTTGAATAAATACTTTTAAGGTATTCCTCAATACCTTTTTTTTGCAAACCGAATTCGACAGCTTTCTTTGCAGCAATAACGAAGATGGAGTTAGAATTTTTATCTAGAGAAAAACCAGGTTGTGATCGTCCATAAGCTATTCTAGAATCTAAAAGTGCATTATTAAAAATTTCAGAATACAAAAATGAAATTGGGTGATTAGTTGTTTTACGAAGATCAATTATAGACATATTTTTTGTTTTCCTAACTAAATTCATTTAATATATTCCAATCCAAATTAGGGGAATATCTGTATGAGGTGTAACTCGCACTATCGATCATCACCATATCATCAATGACTTTCAATCGCCCCTCCTCAATCCATTTAAAAGCTTGTAGGACTATTCTGCATTGATCGATAAATACAATGTGTCTAAGTTCATCAAATGAAAAAGTCAAGTTTAATGGAACACTAGACTGGACAATTATAGGACCTGTATCAACACCCTTATCAATAAAGTGAACTGTAGATCCTATAAATCGAACACCTGCTTTCATAGCTTTTTCAAAGCTACTTAAACCTGGAAATGCAGGTAAAATAGAAGGATGGATATTTAAAATCCTGTTTTTATAGGTCTCTAATAATTTACCCTTAAGGATTTTTGTGTATACTGAGAACACATAGTCGACTTTATTCTTCTGAATGAAATCTAAGAAGCAATCTGAAAATGACACACCTAACTCGGGTGAAAGTATAACAAATTCTTTATCAAAATTTTCTGCAACATTTTTCACTCCACAAATCCTGTCAGAAACAATAAAACTTACTTGCGAATTAAAAAAGGAATTCTGAAGTAACTTTGATAAAATACCTCCATTTGTCGAACATAAAACACAAATTTTCATGATTTCAATTATTAGATAAAACTACAAATGTGCAGAAAGATCCTCTCTATTTACATTGAACAATAAGTCTATTATTGATAAGCCTGCTTCAAAACCATCAAAGTTGGCTTGATTATATGATTTTAATTTGGGTTCTACAAATACTAGATCAATACCCTCATTGATAAAGTTTTTATGGTCATAAAGTTCTTTTCCACCAGCCATATTAAAATATGTATCCGCTTCTAATTCTTTGCAAATATCTATTATTCGAAATTCTCCATTGCCAATTATATCCCCATATTTTTTAGAGCTAACCTCAAAGCTAGTATCCAACCCAATATATTCGGCCACCATTTCAATAGATGCCACCGCATAATCAGAAATCAATTGATAATTAGAGGAAATCAATTCATGAATTAAAGGAAATACAATATTAAAATTTGTACACTTAGAGTATGCATGCTCAATCTTTGTTAGCAGCTTCTTTTTCCAAACAGGATTATTAACAACTGGTATCTCATTAATCAATTTATTTTGACTCGCTCCAACCAAAGGTATAGTGATTAAGTGTGGATTTCCATCAATTAATATTCTATTCCTATTAATCCAACCCCTTTTAATAAAATTAACATCATCAAAAAACACAAAAGTATCAACTTTGTTTATCAATTGAAAATAACCAATATAGGGAAAAAAATAAGGCTGCATTATCGCAACTTTCATAATTTAGGAAGCTTTTATAGTTGACACAATTCGAGACAATTGAACTTCACCCATTCCCTCATACACCGGCAAACACAAAACCCTCTTTGAAATATCTTCAGACATTGGCAAAT
>REEL01000007.1 GCA_007695095.1 Chitinophagaceae bacterium
GCATTTTCGTAAGAGCCGATTATCGTTTGAATAAAATCAATTTCGATGATATATTTTACGTGGAAGCTTTGAAAGATTATGTTGTTATCAATACTTCAGATAACAGCTACACAACACATACAACCATGAAAGAAATGGTGAGAATTCTTCCACAAAAAGATTTTGTAAGAATTCACAGATCATTTATTGTAAATCTGAATAAAATTTTCTCCATCAAATACCCCGACCTGGTGATTGAAGGAAAAATGAAAGTATTGCCAATAGGTGGTCTTTACAGAAAAGAGCTTTACAGCAGATTGAATCTGATTTAAAAATCAAGAAGGATTATAAATGTTAAAGGCTGTCCTGATTTTTCAGGTCAGCCTTTTTTATCACAATAATTACCATGTATTTTAATAAAACTAAAAGGAAAATAAAGTCAACTAATTAAACAAAATAATTTGTTGATCGATAAAATGATTTATTGAATAATTATTATTAGTAATTTTACATGTTTCTTGGGTTATTGTTAAATTCATTGTTGTTATTTTTAAAAAATATTTAACCACTAATACAAAATGCTATGAAAAATAAATACCCTTTTCTATACTTCTTTATATTTGTTTTATTATCACCATTTTCGTATGGCAATTTTGAAGAAAAAAAACTTTCTGAAGTAATTGATAATGAAATACAAATAAACATTGAAAACCTACTCAGCCGGGAAACCGTTCCATATATTTATGAAAATTTTAATTCTCTTCCCAATGGTTCGGTTCCGGAAGGATGGTTTACTAATAATACTTTCAGGGTAGAGCAGGAATACGGGTTAAACAATAGTAAAAGATTTAGCAGGCTGATTACTCATGCAGGTGGATCCCCCGATAATCCTAATGGGTTCTGGCGAACATCGCAGGTACAGGGTGGGGAGAATCCTGTGCTTAGTTTTTACTACAGGGTAGTAAATGAATTTAATTATCCTGCTGACGGTACACCTCCAACAAGATTTCGAATTTTTGTAAGGGTATCAGATGATGGTGGAAATAATTTCAATACATTGGGAACAATAGCTTTAAACGGTTCAATTTTTAATCATAACATGATTACTAACGAGTACAGGAAAATTGAAATACCGTTGCCAGACTATGGAAACCAGGATATTATTGTGGAAATATTTGCTGAAAGAACAGCTAATCTGACCGCTGCCGAATGGTTTTATATTGATTTTGATGATGTAAAAATAGGTTCTTTTTATGAAGCTGATTTTACTGTAACCAATGGCACGGATCCTGTTAATGGTGGTGTAATTTCTGTTCCCGGAAAACCTTTTGGACCCACAACAACCGATAATAATGGAAATGCAGTACTTAATTTACCTTCAGGAACAACCAACTATCTTGTTGAGGCTACAAATTATCTTTCTTACGAGGGAGTATTGGAAATTGAAGATGCAAATATTATAGTTCCGGATATTGAACTTATAGGAAATTTTGTCAAAACCTTCACTGTAGTTGACCAGAATGATAACCCACTATCAAATGTATCTGTCACCTACGAAGGAATTGCTCAATCCTATTCAGGATCAGATTTTGTTGAGGGAACCTTGCTTACAAATACTTCAGGTATTGCAACTGTTGCATTGGCAAATGGAACCTATACATATTCAGCAGTGAAAGAAAATTATTATACCATCAATGGCGAGTTCACTATGGATAATGAAGCATCCACTGAGATTATACAAATGCAGATTTATCCGATGGTAACATTTACAATAACAGGACAAATAGATGAAGTAGAAACAGAACCGCTTGAAGATGCAAGTATTTTAGTTAATGAGTTACATTCATTATCTACAAATTCTGAAGGTCAAGCATTTATTAGATTACCTATAGGAAACCATAGTTATACAGCTGAGAAAATTGGATTTCAAAGTAATTTTTCAGAATTTGAAATAGTATCAAATAATGATATCGTATTACCTTTTATGTTACTTGAAATTTCACCACCTGTTTTCGCACTTATAAGTCCGTCAGATCAAATACTTAACTTTCCTAAAACCCTTACTGGTCAAACAACAGGTGCATTGAATATTGTTTTTACCAATGCAGGTTCAGGTGAAATAAATATTGATCCTTCCGACATTAGCATAATTGGCGATGACAGTGAAAATTTCATATTGCAAAATCTGGAATCTTCAGTTTCATTAGGAACAGGAGAACAGGCAACTATAAGTGTATTATTCTCACCCTTATCCGCAGGTATAAAAAATGCATTTGTTGAAATCGAAGATAATATTGGCAATAAAGCAATTCAAACTATTGAATTGATTGGTGAAGCATATGATGCTACAACTCTTCCATTTTTAGAAGATTTTGAAACAGGTAACTTCAACAATTGGTTTGTGGTAAACGGAACTCAGACAAATCAATGGCATGTTGGTGAACCGGCAAATGATCCCGGAAATATGGCAGCTATTGTATCGAATGATGGTGGACTAACCAATGCATATAGCATAAATAGAGCTTCTGTGGTACATTTTTATAAGGATTTTCAGATTCCCGATGCTGAATCTGGTGAAGTTAAACTTCAATTTGATTGGAAGGGTTTGGGTGAAACAGAGGACAGGGATCGTTTGAGAGTTTATTTGGTTGTTCCTGCGGTAACTCCAGTTGCCGGTACACAGCTTTTAAATAGTCCCGGAACTATTCAACTACTTGGTTCTTATTATAACCAGGCAGAATTGCAGAGAGTAACACAAAATATTTCTGATGAACACATTGGTCAACAAAGAAGACTGGTATTCAGTTGGAGAAATGATAGCAGTGGAGGTACCCAGCCTCCTGCAGCTGTTGATAATATTTATGTTGGCTTATTTTATGATTTGTTACTTGCTTCCAATCCTCCGGCTGCAGGAATTGTATCTGGTGGGGGAGAATTTGGTGCAGGTTTTTCTGTACCCGTTGAAGTAATTCAGCAAAATGGTTATTCCTTTGAAAATTGGTCGGCTGATGCAGGAATCATTGAAGATGAAAACTTGCTTCAAACTATTTTCACTATGCCAGCACAAA
>REEL01000008.1 GCA_007695095.1 Chitinophagaceae bacterium
TTCTCGTAACAATCATCGTGGGTATCGCGACGGTTGTGGCTATTAACACATTCGGATCTGCTGCAGATTCAGCTAATGTAGATTCAGTCCGGCAGGATTTGGCTACAATTGCGGCCTCCGCACAGGGTTTCTATATGAAGCCAACCATGCTTGGTGGCGGTGGTAGAACATTTGAAGGCATAACATTTGATAATCTGGCATTTCCAGGAACAATAACCAATAATGGTTTAACAGCCTCAAATGAAAATGGAGTATATACTATTCCAGCAGTAGGTGCAAATGCTCAAACTTTCCTTGTAACTGCAATTCCTGCAAGTGAAGCAGATGATGCTACAGAAATAAAAATAGCAGTCTGTCCCAATAACGCTCAAATGGGAATACTTGATGGTCCAGACCCAGATTGTGCGCCTGCGGGAGAAGGAGAAGGTGAAGGATAAAAGTAGTAGTACTAACTTTTATATCTAAAATAAATAAAAAAAAAAGGCTCGTAATAGAGCCTTTTTTATTTTTAATTTTTATTAACTATCCAAATATTGACAGACCTGGTTAATTAAATAAAACATAAATTCAAGTCTATTTTTGTTTACACTTAGAGATAATTTATTACTTTCATATCTCTGTAAGGCTTTAAACTAGCAACATAAATTTAATTGATTTATTATGGGACAACAACAATTACTACTAGTTATACTAGTAACAATCATTGTGGGTATTGCTACAGTGGTAGCTATCAACACATTTGGCACTGCAGCGGATTCTGCAACCCGTGATGCAGTAAGACAAGATCTGGCATCCATTGCTTCTTCTGCACAAGGCTACTTCATGAAACCGATCATGTTGGGAGGAGGAGGACGTTCATTTAATGACATATCATTTGATCATATTTCAATTTCCGGCATTAGAAACAGTTCTACTGAGATCGAAAATGAAAATGGAGTTTACACAATCCCGACTGGCATTACAGGGGATGATTTTATCGTGACTGCGGTAGCAAAAGATTCCGATTTAAGTGAAATTCAGGCTCGGGTTTGTGTGGAAACGATTGTGATGGGCACAATTGGTGGTGGTGCTCCAGGTGATTGTCCGGAGTAATTAAATATTTTTAAAGTCTATCCAAATGCTATAAGACTTTGTGTATAAATCCTGGCGGTGCTGGAACTGCACCCGATGAATTAATTAAACAGCACTAACAGCATGAGGTGGCGAGTAAACGTTAAATAGTTAATAACACTATATAAAGCTCCTTTGGGAGCTTTATCTATATCTGTAGTATTAGAAGAAATGCAAATATAATCATATAAAGAAACTTCAATTTTTGTGAGGTATTTGCACCACAGCCAATGCAAGTTAACAATAAACCGAAAGTTATCACTGTCGCTACTGGATATGTTGTTACTATAAAAGTCATAAGAGCTAGGTGAGCAAGTATGTCTTTGTCAGTATATAAGCTACTTAAGTAAACTATAGCGATAAAACCTTCCAAAAATATTGTCCACCACACCATAAAAAGGGCAATGGAGTTTATATCACTTGTAATTTCAACAGGTAACAGTTCTCCACTGAAAAGAATAGATTTTACTGAATCCATTACAGCTTGGTTGGCCTTAATAAGACTGTCGTCCATTCCTGATATTAATATCGAAAACCATTCAAAACGTACATCACCGCCGATCAATAAATAGGTGAAGAATGTGCCGTCCATAAATTCTGGTGTAATTATTTTCCAAAAAGTAGCAAAGAAAAAGCAAAGGCCTGCCAAAAGTTTAGATGATAAAACGAGAGCTTCTTGCTTATTATCAGTAAATAGTACAACCGATAAATTGAATGCCCAATAAATCATAAGATAAATATGATTATCAATTAAATACCATTCTGAGAAATGATAAACTGAGAGGGTAATTCCTATAACTAACCAAAAAAGAAAGTGAGTTGTAGTTCGGGATACAAGGCCGGCAATGATAAATAATTTAAGAAAAATATCTGTTGTGTGATCGGTAATGTTAAAGAAGAAAATTAATATAAGGCTTAGATAAATAGTCAGCCTTAAATGATCGCTATATAATTCCTGGAAAAATATTTTGAATTTATTCTTCATATCTGCTTAAGAAATGTTTTAATTAAATATCTTCCTAGTAATTGTTTTTGCAGAAATACTATTGTTTGTTTTATCAAGGTTTAACCGGTCGATCTGTATGACTATTGAATTGAAGTCAGTAAAAAGAATTTCGATATCTTTTATATTAACAGGATTTACTGCAATGCAATCATTGGCTATTGATTCAGTCAATGATTGTTCACACTTCCAATTGTAACCATTCAGATATTCGTGTAGAGCTTTTAAATTTCTGTTGTTTGGCAGATAAATAGTTTTTTCGTGCAATTCATTAAATTTTTCTCCGAAAGGAAAAATTACCGGTATTTTTAAAGAATCCTGTTTTAAATAAATTCTTATCACTCTTTCACTATGTTTATCAATAGTTGAAAACATACCAAATCCGCCACCTTTCCATTGAGTAAGATTTTGTGTTTTAACCAATAGAAATTGATTTGCAAATACCATACAAAGAACTATAGGGATCAACAGATAAATCTTTTCTTTTATTGGTTTTGATTTCATAAACATGAATATGTTAAAATGGCATAATGAAGTAAAGCTAGACTTAATAATAATTTTAAACAAAGTCTAAGTTGGGTATTTTGCTTTAGCGAAAGTAAAAATGATATCACTATGGGACAACAAATACTTCTTATAATGATCCTCATCACAGTTATAGTTGGCTTGGTAACAGTAGTGGCCATTAATATCTTCCAATCAGTAGCAGAGGAAGCCAACTTCGACTCCATTAGGACATACTCCAGGCACATTAAATGGCTTCCGGTTCTATAAAAAACCTCTCAATATGAACGGAGGTGGTAGTAGATATGAAAAATATAACGTTGAATTCGATTGGCCAGTCTGAAATGAACGTAAATGCAACTTATGAAATAGGTGTTGTTAATCCGGATTCTTTTCAAATCATTGCAACTTCCGACCGGGGTTTTAAAGTAACGGCTACAATTGAGGGTGATGCTATTACTTGGTTACGGGAAGACGAATAATAAAAATATTTCGTCATACAGATCATAAATTCTGTAACAAAAACCTTTAGAAACGGT
>REEL01000009.1 GCA_007695095.1 Chitinophagaceae bacterium
GGGTCGGAAACTCTGTGGGAAATACTTACGTAATTTGTAATCAATGTAAAGGTGACAGCTATGATATAGCTCATAACCTTTTTGGCACTGAAATAGAAAAGTCCATTGCAAATATTATACAAAAAAACATAAATAAAAATACTGGAAGAGGTATTACAGCCAGAGGTGTTAATGCTGAAACTTTCTTAAGGTGGAACGACTTTGAAGATAATTTTTATGGTTTTGAATTAGCTGATTTTGGACAAATTACAGCTCAGATTGTGGACAACCAACAACCATTCTATGGAAGAAACCGTTGGTTCGGCAGTTCATTTGATGCCCATTTATATGCAAGCCCTAATACAAATGGCAATAATACTGCATTTATTTTGCCATTAACCGGTACTCCTTTTCATCCTACAGGTTTGAATAGTGGTGGTCCAAATCCGATTGGGATATTTGTGCTAAATAATCTTAGTGATCACACTTCTGAGCCAAGTTGCCCCGGCAGTCAAATGATCTTAAGTGGTTGGGATGACTATGAAGTTGATATTGAATTTAAAGCTGTAAATGTCTTAAATGACACTATGTTTTTTGAAGGCTTAAATGATGAACAACTTTGGTGGGCAAAAAATCAAATCTATGCAATGATTTATCTGGATCAGGACAGTCAGCTTGTTTACCCTGAGGTAGATTCATTTTTTCAAGACTATGGAAATAGTTTTTATGCTCAATTGCTTGACTGGAAACACGATCTGGCTCAGTTAAACCCGGACAGTAATAGTTTTACAGACTACTTATCTCTTGAGCAGGATTTGTTTTATATAAATCCTACTAATGCAATGGAGGAAAATATGCAGTTTATAGCAAAGCTAAGAGTTCAAAGCATGAACGGTCAATTCACAGGTGTTTACAATGCTCATGAAACGGAATTGTATGCATTAGCTAATCAATGTCCTATAGACAATGGTCCCGGGGTATATTATGCGCAGTATATGTTGAGTGCATCAGATACGGCCTATCTCAATTACTTATGGGCTGATACCTGTAGCACATCGCCACAATTACGCTTGGCTGCTGATGAAAACGAATCGAAAGATAAAATTGAAACAAAAGATGTACCGAAATTTGAATCAGGAATTAAATTCTACCCTAACCCTGTAAGAAAAGGAACTGCTGTGGTGATTGAAAGCAATGATAACGGTATAGCAAGGTTATGGAACTTTTCCGGTAGAATGATTTTAGAAACCAACATCAATTATGGCACAAATGACATTCATATTCCTACACAGATAGCTTCCGGAATTCATGTAATTGAGTTTATTCCAGATAACTATGATGGTTTAGTAAAGCGCCTGAAATTAATTGTATTAGATTAAGCCATGATAGATTTTACAAAAATAAAAATCGGTTTAGTAGTAGTATGCTTTAACATTCTACTACTAAACTCTTTAAAAGCACAAACCGAATGGAATTATAGAGATGACAATTGGCTAATGATTCATTGGAGTATGTTGAAGTTTAATGATTCAACAGAAAATCCTAAAGCTGTTTTTCTAAAAGATAGCATCTTTCCTTTACAATACAACGATAGTGAGTTTTCATTATTTGGACACTATCAATCAAGTTTGAATCATAAAGAAACAGGCGATTTACAACTTGCTTTAATTGGTAATTTTGTACATTTTCAACGACATCTCGTTGATCATAAATTTCATTTTCTTGAACAGGATACATTCATAAACTGGCTGGGGTATGCTCAAGTCCCTTTTTTTATGGAAATTAAGGAAGATACTTACATGCTGATAACTACCGGATATAACCCTGATTTTTGGTATTATTTTCTTAATCCTGAGGTTAAAAACCCATATACATGTTTCAATAATGGTGTTAGCTTCTATAATTATCCATTTTGGTATTATCATATTTTTGAGCGAACGGCAAACGGACATTTTAATATTGTTGAAAAAAATAATCTTTTCCTGAAGGACAAACGCATGGGTGCCCGCTTAAGTGCTGCTCGTCATGCAAACGGAAAAGATTGGTGGTTGTTAATGCAAACTGTCCATTGCAACAATCAACCCGGCGGTGAGATATATCGTTTTTTGGTAAAGGATGGTGAAATTTCCGCACCGCACATTATACCTGCAGATAATGAATTGTATGGATTTAGAGATGATGTTGGTAGAATTATTTTCTCGCATGATGCGGAAAAGGTAATATTTACTAGCATGCATGGACAAGTAGATGTATATGATTTTAACAGGTGTAATGGGGATATAACCTTTTTATCTTCTCTCGGATATAATCCCACTTCCACTTTCTTAAACAGCCCTTCAGATGACAGTTTAAAAATTCATGGAATATATGGCGCTTCACTATCACCCAATAACCGGTTTCTCTATGTCAACAATACTGCTTTACTAAACTCCGATCTATTCAACCCTTTTTGCGACTCACTTTTTATATACCGGTTTGATTTACATGACTTAGGGAAAAGAGAGGTATTAATTCAAATGAAAGCTTGTGATACTTTGGCATTTGGTCATATGAATACTGCTCCAAACAGGAAAATATATATGTCTCATCTTCGATATGAACAGAAAATGTTGCAACCCGACAATCCCTATTGGGACAGTTCAATGGCTTATATGCCTGCAATTGTAAATCCGGATGAAGAGGACATAAACGATGTTATATTTGATTTAGAGCATCTTTATCTTGGTGACAGCGCCAAAATGTCTGGTTCTCTACCCTATTTCGTCAATCATCTCGGAGCATTACCCGTTTATCAAACGGGTGCAATCCAAGACACCCTGCAAGCTTGCTATGGAGATACCATTCAATTAGGTAAAGACCCCATAGATAATATCACTTATGAATGGCAAGAGTTAAATATACAGGAAGGGCGGCATGAGGCTAATCCTGAAATCACGGCGATTCATTCCGGGCTTTATACGGTACGTTTAGAGGAAGTCGGTGTCGAGCGTTTTTCCTGCACAGAACGCATAGATAGTGTTTTTGTAAAAGTAGAAAACTGCTATATACCTGAAGAAAAAGACCCGATGATTTTACCCACAATTGTAGAAGCTTCCGGCACTTATACCATCCTCAATCTAAGAGAAAAACTGCGTTTTGAGGTCTTTAACCTGCTCGGTCAGCGCATTTTTCAAGAAAACAACTACAGCAATAACTGGCAATTGTCCGGTATTTCACGCGGCATGTACCTCTATCGCCTCCACCTCGAAGACGGAGAAGTGCAGA
>REEL01000010.1 GCA_007695095.1 Chitinophagaceae bacterium
CGGTCTTTTCCACTTAAATAATATGATGCACTTGAATAATAGTAATCTTCTTCATTTTCTGCCAGATTCCACTTTTTATGAATTGGGTTGCGATGTATATACTCTAATTTTTGCTCTATCACTTCATAAGTGTATAATGGTACTGCTAATGGCCGTCTTTCCCAAATCTGAAACTTCCTGTCATTCTGTGTACTTATGAATTCTTTTAAGACCTCAGGATGATTTTCTACCAAATCAAACTTAATTTGTTGTGAAGTAAATTTTAGCATGTCCCGTTGAATATCTTTCAGCTTATGCCCTTCACACACTGAACAAATCATATGAATATGATTCGGCATTATCACAAAACCACTAATCAACATTCTCTTTTTTTGAGTCATAAACTCCATACTTGATAATATAATTTTTTTGTACTTATCAGGCTTTAAGAGATGCTTCCAATATAAAACTGTTGCCGTGAAAAAATATACCGGATTATCAGCAGGAATTACAATTGAACTTGAAAATGCAAATATCATTCGATAAATATAAAAAATTTAGCAGACAATAAAAGGTTTGTGGTTGGTGATAACACGCAACCACGGCTAAAAAGCAGCGCTATCTATATTCAGAATGAAGTGAGTGCGTTTAACTAACCAAATAAACTTCTTAATAAACCAAACCTCCCTTTCCCACTTAAACCTGAAGTGTATATTTGACTTTTAACTTAAAAAACGGATTAAGTACTCTTACATCATAATCAAGTAATCAAAAAATCTTTTAAAATCAAGGTTAAGACATTTCCCGCCGTGGTTGGTGTTATCACGACCACCTTAAATAGCTAAATATCCCTGCAATATATAAAAAACTAAATATATCTCAAGATGTAAATAGCTTTACACGTTCTGAAATCAGTTTTTCAAAGCCTTTTTTTCTTTCTGCTTCTAAAAAAGAATCCTCAATTAATTGAATAGCTTTAGGTAGCCACTTCACAAGTCTTTTATATACAATGTTTATTTGTTTCTCATTCAATTTTAAAACTACACCTAAACGATCGAAATATTCTCTTTTAAAGTTTTTCTTTTTGCCACCTAACATCAAGGCTAAATCCTCTTTATCCTTCGGGAGTATTAGTTTCACGTTTAACAAATCATAAAAAGGAGAAAGCTCCCAACCTATATTTGATAAGTACATCGAGTAATTTTTCAGGTGCATATCGTTGTTTCCGATAACAAAATTAAAAACAGTAGATTCAAAAAAGCGCAACTTATCCAAAAGGGTATTTTCAGATAATTCACCAATGGTTTTTCCTAAAGTTTCCATGGTACCCATATATTTATCTGACAACTCAAGAATTTGAAGAAAATCAATCATGTGATTTTTAGAGCCATCCGGATTTCGATCAATTCTTTTGCTTATAAAACACAATTCACCGGATTCCAAGCGAATCATGCTTACAGGTACGATTTCTATTTTAAACAATGAGGCTAACTTCATAGAAAGATGCTCATTTTCCGGCATTTGAGGGTAAGCGGCATTTTGTGGTTTTAAAATAAAATGCCCCTCTAAAGCATCCAAAATGGTTAATCTTCCCCGATGTCCATTTCCTAATTCATTTTTTAACCATCCTAAAGATAATTTAGGCTGAACTCCCGGCACTGATATAGATAATTCAACCGCTTTTTTAGCCAATTTTTCCATTTCAGATAAGCGATAGGGCAAAACAGGAGCTTCTTTAGTTCCGAAAAACTCCTTTGAACACTTAGGGTGATAATCAATTTGATTTTCTTCCAACTCTTTATAACAATACAAACATTTATACATTGATTTCAGCATTTAGAGGATGAACACTAACAGCACCAATGGCATTTTGACAACATGCAAGAAGAAGGCCCATGCGGTCATTTTTGTTAATTTTCCAGCTTTTAGTAGCAATATTCAACAGCCATCCTTCGGGAATTAATCCATCAAAAAAAGGAAATAACCTTTTACTTCTATAAGGTCTTGAAGACACAGGCATATTAAAGGTGATAAATTGATTAGGGTAAGTTTCTATATATTTTTCATCATATACAAAAAGGTACTCTCCATTATCATCCTCAGTTAAGATACCTGCTTTTATATTATTGTATTTAACTATTCCTTGTCGCATCTTTTGCATTTACCGGACCTAAAATGTGACCAAACATTTGCAATACATGATTAACCTTTGACAAACTGAGGTTTTCTTTACCTTGTTCTATCTTTCGAATAACAGTAAGAGCGACACCGGCCTTTTCTGCAAACTCTTCCTGGGTCAGGTTCAATTGCTTCCGTCTAGTCTTTACAAAGTTTGACAACTCATTCATCTTATATGCATTTACATACAAAAGTAATAAAAACAATTGAATTATATGTAATAACGTATAATTTAGCTAAATTAGTAAATATTATATGCAATTAGATATAAAATCACATCGATAAGCTTTCAACTCATGCCGGATTTTAAGGAAAATAAAAGATTTGTGGTTGATGATAACACGCAACCACGGCGGGAAACTTGACGGTAAATAATCTTTGATAGTAATAGAATGAGTAAGATTGGAACGTTTGCTAATACTACTCTTATTTTACAATGTTGTATTACATGCGTATTATGTGACAGAGTTGGGGAATATCATCTTACGTAAGTAGGTATGCGGCAGAGTGGGGATTTAATTATTTTAATTGACTAATTTCTTGGTAGGTTTGTTTTTTTATATCATGAAACTTGTTCCAAACTTTACTGTATTGTTTTAGAATAGTATCATCGTCATTAATTTCTCTCATTATTAAATTAGCTTTATTCAAGTAGCTAATGAAGTTACCCCAATCGAATTGAGTAGAACGAGTATATCCTGTCGGACTTTCAGAGTCAGGTAACCATTTTA
>REEL01000011.1 GCA_007695095.1 Chitinophagaceae bacterium
ATGAAAATTATTCTACTGTTTTACATTTATTTGTAAATAATGCTCAAAACTTTGCCGCAGAAGTTATCATACACGAAGAAAATGATAAAATCTATTTTTATGAAAACAATGAATTTAAGTTATTATTTGACTATAGCATAAGCATAGGGGATACTTTGGAATATTTCCTGCCATCGAATGCTCATTTTTTTGAAGTTGGTTGCGGAGGACTTCCGAGTCAACCCGACACAATTTATTATGCCTTAATAATAGACATAGATACACTTCAGATTGCTGATAATGAACTTTTAGAATTTCATACCGAAACTGTTGTACCGGAAGAGTACGACCACCATTCATATTCACTATGGGATTTGGGAGTTTTTACTAAATATTTAGGTTCAAATCGCGGCTTGTTTGGAATGTCTGTAAATCAATGTTTGGCAGGATATTTGGGTTTTTTAAGATGTTATGAGGATAATACCATCAGCTATTTATTACATGAGCCTTGTGATTTTTCAACAACAAATATTTCCGAAACCAAAAATTGTAAGGAAGTTCGAATATATCCAAACCCTCTTAAAGATATTTTAAACATTACAATTTCCGAAGGAGAAAAAATCAATTTTCAACTTTTTAATATTAATGGGAAAACAATTTTAGATAAAAACTTGCATAAAACTTCTCAGATATTTATAAATCAATTAAAACCCGGCTTATATTTTTATAGTATTACTGTAAACGAAGAAAGAAAAACAGGTAAATTAATTAAGGAATAGTAATTATTCAGTTTGTTTGTATGAAATTGATTTAAGAAGCTTTATTAATAGGAAAATTGAGTTGCATAGTGGATTATTTTCATAAACTAATTATCAGGTTTTGATACTTTGAGAAACTTCGTGATTTAACTTTGAGAAACATTGTGTAACTAAAAAAAGTAGCTCCATTACTAAGTTCTGCACAAAGTCACACTATATTTTGAGATGTTGTTAATATTCATTAAAACTATACCACCAATATTCATCAAAAGTATACCATTAAACCAGAGCTTCATTTATGTAGTGAAGCGTAGCGAAACGGAATAAATGAAGCTCTGGTTTACACTAAATTATTGTTAAACCGTCTTAGAATAATTAGCAAAACTAAGACACAATGCATGGTATAGAGATGAAAATTACAGTGAAAACATTATTGGATAAGGGCTTTAGTCAGCGAGCCATATCTAGAGAATTAGGGATAAGCAGAGTAACTGTGAAAAAGTATTTAGAAGAAATAAATACTACAGGTATCAAGGTTCCAAAAATAGAAAAGGGGAAAAAGCTTGACAAGTACAAAGAATCAATAGAAGAATGGTTTCAGCAGGGGTTAACTGGTATTTTAATACAAGAAAAGTTGCTTAAAGAAAAGTCTTTTAAAGTTAGTTATGCCAGTGTTTCAAGATTCTTACAACAATTTAAAGACCCTGAGGTTTATATTCCTCTAATAGCTAAGCCTGGAGAGGAAGGACAGGTTGATTTTGGCTATTTGGGTAAGTTTATAAAGGATGGAAAGACTGTTAAGGTTTGGTGCTTTTCTATTGTTTTATCACATAGTAGATACAGTTACCATTGCCTTGTTACAAATCAAAATGTGGAAAGCTTTATCAGGTGCCACATAAAATCATTTGAGTATTTTGGTGCAGTTCCCGATACTGTAAAAATAGATAATTTAAAAGCAGGGGTTATTACTCCTAATTTTTATGAGCCTACAATACAAGTACAATATGCAGATTTTTTAAATCATTATAATTGTGCTCCTATTACTGCAAGAATCAGGCGTGGACAAGATAAAGGGAAAGCTGAATCAGGGGTTAAATATGTAAAAAACAACTTTCTAAAAAGAGTAGAACATAAAGATTACTATCAGTTAGAAAAAGACCTTTTGGATTGGACTACAAACATTTGCAATAAACGACTGCATGGCACAACAAAGAGAGTTCCTGAAGATGTGTATTTTACATCAGAAAAAAAGCAGATGCAGCCTTTGCCTGAAAAACGCTATGAACTATTTACAATAGAACATCGCAAGGTAAACACATATGGACACATAAGCTATAAAAATAATTTTTATTCGGTGCCATATACTTTTATTGGTAAAAAACTAATAATTAAATCTAATGGTACTCTATTAAAGATTTATGATGATGCCAAAGAAATAGCCCTTCACCATGTATGCAATAATCAAGGAAAGTTTATTACTATAGATGATCATGCACCACTTCAAAAACAAAAAAAGACAGAAGATATGTACAGGGAAAAAATATCTGAACTTGGGAGTGATGCTAATATGTTTTTTGAAAAAGTAAAACAAGAAAAACCAAAAACGTGGATACAGATTATAAGGGGAGTATTGTCATTAAAAAAGAACTATGAATACAAAACAATAAATAATGCTTGTAAGAGAGCTATAGAGTTCCAGATATATGAATACTCAACTGTTAAAAATATTTGCAAAAATGGACTCTATGATAAAAATAAAGAAAACCTATCAGTAAAAAATGCCGGTGGGCATCATGGAGAATTAAGAAAATATGACGAATTATTTAATAACCAAATAAATGAAAATTGATATGGAAAAATTAAAAACAAAACTCAGACAATTAAAACTTGCAGGAATGGTAAAATCAATTGAAAGCAGAAATAAGTATGCAGTTGAAAATAACATGTCTTATATTGACTTTATTGAACTTTTAATAGAAGATGAATACGTAAATAGAAAAGCAAATTCATTTGGAAAAAGACTCAATAAATCAAAAATAAATACCCAGAAAGGTATAGACGACTTCGATTTTAATTACCAACCTAAGTTAAACAAAAAACAAATTATGGAAATTGCATCATGCAGGTTTATAAACCAAAACAAGAATATTGTGTTTATGGGAAAACCCGGAGTTGGTAAAACTCATCTTGCAAATGCTGTAGGAATCGAAGCCCTTAAGCAAGGATATAAAGTATTGTTCTTACATATCAACGATTTAATTGAAAAACTTAATGCTGCTCGAGCTGATGGTTCAATAAGGCAATTGATGAACAATATTGTAGGAGCTGACTTGCTAATACTTGATGAATTAGGTTTTAAAAAAATACCATCCGAATTTACTGATGGAGTTTTTGAAGTAATAAGAAAAAGATATGAAACCGGATCTATTATAATTACATCAAATAGAAACTTTGAAGACTGGGGTAATATTTTTGGCGATATCGTGATGGCTTCTGCTATTATAGACAGAATTGTTCATCATGCTGAAATAATAAAAATTGATGGGGATAGTTATAGAACAAAAAATTATGTTAATTCTAACTAATTTTTTTTATTTTTGCTGGTATACTTTTAGTGAATAAAAGTGGCTCTTTTTCCTGAATATTAACAAACCAAACACACTACCACTTGTCCCGCTAACCGGTGCACTGCTTGTACTGAGTTT
>REEL01000012.1 GCA_007695095.1 Chitinophagaceae bacterium
ATCAAGCATAGCGGATGAATCCGGCGGACTGCCATCATCGTTTATTGATATACCACCGCTCTGTTGTGCGAAAGTACTGTTATTAACAGCAACTAAACATATTAGCATAAAAAGCCGAATAATTAAATTAGATGTAAAGTTTTTCATTTCATTATTTTTTAATTGTTAATTAAGGTAGTCATAGCCTTTTCAGACTTAGGCTACAATTTTATCACAATTTCAAACTTTATATTTTAGAAGTAAAATCAACTTTTGGCTATATTTAGGTTCATGGCTCATCATTTTTTGCAATTAAATTTCAACAACTCCTTTTTTAATTTGTATTTTATCTGTTAACTTCGAATAAACAATTAGCCTTATGAGCGATAACAAAGATGCCTTACATGAACTCATTCATGCCCTCACCCCAATGGAGAAGTGGCGTTTTAAGCGTTATGCAGGCCGGTATGATAAGGGTGCTACTAAAAAGTATGTGAAACTTTTTGATGCAATAGCAAAGCAGTCAGAATACAATGAAGAAAAACTAATCAAACGTTTTAGAAATGAAAAGTTTATTAATCAGCCGGCTGTTGCTAAGAACTATCTTTATAATATCATTATGAAAAGTCTGGTTGAGTATGATGAAAAAAATGTAGTAGAAATTGAGGTTAACCACCTTTTACTTTCAGTAAATAAACTCTTCGAAAAAAACCTTTTCAAACAAGCTTATAAGCAATTACATAAAGCTCAACGGCTGATAAAAAAACATAATCTTCCTACCAAATCTCTTGAGGCCAATCTAAAAGAACAAAATTTAGCTACATATACCTTACCGGTTCATCAGCAAGCAAAAACTTTTGACAAACTGCATGAAAAACTCATTGAAGAGATGTCTGCATTTCAAACAGAAAGAGAATTTATTCTTCTCTGGCGAAAATGTATGGGAACTAATTACTTATATGGATGGCCGCGTAACAACAGGGAGTTGAAAAAATACCTTGAAATTTACCAACATCCCCGGTTGCAACATGAACCTGGTGGCAACATGTCATATTCCAGATTTTGCTATTTAGGCATAATGGCGAGTTATCATGAATTAAATGGTGATTATACGAAAGCTTTGAGCGTATATAAGGATTTACTTGACTTTATGGAGAATAAAATAAGCTCAAAAAGTACAACTTCCGGCCAAAAAGAAACTCATACTTTAAACAATATTAACAATCTTTTCTCCTACCTTATCACATCTTTAAAAACAGAGCACTTTTTTATACCCGATGTTCAACAAAAATGGGGAGAGCTGGAGAACTTTTCTTTAGACAAAAATTATTCGGACAAAATAAGAGAAAAAGCTTTTTTTTATTTTAGTATGGCTGAACTTGAGCGTTTAATAGTACATTCAAACTATGAAGAAGGGCAAAGTACTGTAATTCCCATTCAGAATGTTCTGGAAGATACTTACTCAAAAAACACAAGATCTCCTTTTGAATATGGACTTTTAGTCAGTCTTAGCCGTTTTTGTTTTTATGCCGGCATGTATCAACAAGCGCTTTATTGGATAAACAAAGCAAATAATCATCAAGCTGCAAATAAGGTAGAAGGAAATTACGGCTGGCTCAAAATACTAACGATAATTATTCATCTTGAATTAGGAAATGACCGTGTTATTGAATACAGTATAAAAAGTACGTATCGCTACCTTGCGCAACGAAAAAGATTATTCCGGTCTGAAAAAATCATACTGGAGTTTTTCCGGAATGAAGTTCCTAAAGTTTACTCTGATAAAGACCTAAATAACGCCCTGCAAAAGCTTTATACTTCTTTGAAAAAAATACGGAATGACCGCTTTGAAAAACACATCTTGGATCAATTTGATATACTATCCTGGCTAAAGAACCGCATAAAAGGCAGTTAGTAGAATAAAAAATGAATGTGGTTAGGCGTTGTTTTTGTTATTGTACGACAATACGTTTGTTCAAAGAATGAGTTTCTTTACTGATATTCAGTAAATAAACTCCTTTCGGAAATTCAGTTAGGTTAATTGAATTTTCAAGATTATTTAAAACAAGCGTTTTTACTTTTTTGCCGGTTACTTCATAAACCGTTAGTGTTGACTGAAGTAAAGTTTCATCAATTTCTACCATCAGAGATTCAGATACCGGATTAGGGTAAAAACGAACATTGTATAGTTCATTTTCTTCAATAGAATTAATTGGATTTTCCCTTTTTTGAATAAATAGTGCAAAAGGTTCTGTTGAAAAATCATCCCAGTCTGTAATAGAAATAGCTGAAAAATTAGGTGAAGGATTTAAGTTAACGGAAGCTTCAGATGTGGGTAACCAACCATCTGTAACATTCCATTGAGCTACTCCATCAAAAGTATTGTCTTCAGTCTGGTCAAAGTAAAAAGTGATGTTAACCGCCTCATTACTTTCAGTTTGGTTTATCAGGTGATACCAATTTTCATTAATTGCGCTAATCGTATCGTCTTTCATTGCAATGTCGAAGCCATCTGTTGTAGGAATGTTATTTACCATCCGTGCATGAAAAGTCATAAAATCACTCGTAGTCGGTTTAATAGTTAATGGTCTGTATCTTTCAGTATTGACAGCAGAACCAAGCGGAAAATCGTAGTCATTAACTGATTCCATATTTCTTGCAAACCTTCCGTCCCCTGTGCTGCTGACATATCCCCCATTTGAGATAACACTGTTTGCATCTGTATTCAACACATGAAGCGTGTTTTCTTCTGTTGCAACTTCTCTGTCGCTGATGTCTAATGTTTCACGGATAAAAATGTTGTTTTCGAGTATTTTTACTCCGGTGCCTGTAAATGCAAGATGATTGAAAAAAGTTTCATCGTTTCCACCTATGATTTGATTTTCACCAAAAAATTCAACTTTACCTGAAGCAATATCTATAAACCCCTCTCCTCCGGAATTGTTATAAAAATTTTCTGAAATATAGATGTTGCTCCCATTGTGGAGTATACCATTTGCAGATAAGTGCAAGCTGCCATGTATATTAATATTGGTGTTACCATAGTTAATCAAATTCGCTTCATTAACTAAAAGTTGTGCCTGTGCATGCTGATTGCCAAATGCAAAAAACAACATTGTGAGAATATATAATGGTAATCGACGCATAACTTCATTCAATTTTAAGTTTTTCATTTCAATGTTTTTTAACTGATTAATTAAGAAACTTACAGTCTTTTAAGGCAAAATCTGCAATTTCATCACAATTTCAAGCTTTTTCTTTAAGAAGTAAATTCAACTTTTTGTGAAATTTAGTTTCATGGCCTATATTTTTTTAAATAAAAAAGCTTTACAGCTCATTGAAAAAACTTAGCTGTGACCGTTTTGAAAAACATATACTGGAAAACTTTGACATACTGTCCTGGTTAGAAAGCCGTATTGAAGGCAAAGCCTTACCTGAGATAATTAAAAGAAGAATTGAAGGGGGTTAGGGTTTTGGCGGAGCTTTTTTAATTGTCGTGATTAAGGGCGCTTCGGACTGAGTTAGGAAGAAGCTGCG
>REEL01000013.1 GCA_007695095.1 Chitinophagaceae bacterium
GCAGGGATTGTAGGAGACACAGCCAACGGAAGTTTTGCATATCAAATTCTTCAGGACAATGGAATTAACGAGTATGTACTTGACAGAGGTAATGGGTACATTTTTCACCATAAATATATGTTAGTTGATCCGCATCATTTATCTTCAGATCCTTTAGTTTGGACGGGTTCATATAACTGGTCAAATGCTGCCCGTATCAGAAATGATGAGAATGTGGTGATTGTTCACAATGCAGATATTACCAATTTGTTTTATCAGGAATTTAGTCAGCGTATGCTTGATAATGGTGTTAGCTTACCGGCCAGAGAGTTTGTTTTTATTCCTGATTTTACTTTTACTTCAGACATAACTCAGCCGGTTGTTTATCCGAATCCTACTCAGGATGTTTTTTATATAGATTGGAAAGATGCACCTTTAAACAAGAACATGCAGATACATTTATATAATTATCAGGGGAGTTTAGTGAGCAGCAAAACAGAACGTTTATCAGCAAAAGGGGAAGTGAGTAGTTTTAACCTGGAGCATTTACCGGCAGGTATTTATTTCTTAAAAGCTGTAGCTGAGGACTATAAGTTTTCCGGAAAAATAATCGTTACAAAATAAGTTAACAGATTTAAAATCTTTGTTTAAAA
This sequence comes from Chitinophagaceae bacterium, assembly GCA_007695095.1. NCBI lineage: Bacteria > Pseudomonadati > Bacteroidota > Chitinophagia > Chitinophagales > Chitinophagaceae > Chitinophagaceae bacterium. The sequence goes on from REEL01000013.1 coordinate 633, forward strand.
GGGCGCTTAATTTAAGTGCCCTTTTTTCGTTTATAGCCTTATCTGACTTTATGAGGATATTTCTTTTTGGTTAAAAAAGTAGAAATTTTATCACGTTGATCACCCTGAATGATAATTTCTTGGTCCTTTACTGAGCCGCCAACACCGCAAAATTGTTTTAAAGACTTACAAAGTGACTCTATTTCCTCATCACTTCCGACAAATCTTTGGACTAGTGTTACGACTTTTCCGCCCCGGTTTTTTTTATCCAGGCAAACAAAAAGATTTTGCTCGGCAGGGGAGAGGTCTTGAGCTTCATTTTCTTGATTATATTCCGGCTCATCCGTGTAAATGGTAATTCTCTTTTTCTTTTTCATGAGTTACTTCTGTATTCTTTTTTAAAAATCGTTCACTTCCAATAACGTTTAGTGCTTGTTTTTTAATGCCTATAATTAGATTATCTTTTGTTTCATTAACTTCTCCATCAATTTGGTAAAGCATTTTTTCTTTTTTCAGATTTAAGATTACCAGATTTTGCTCTTTTTTTATGTGTAAATCTTTAACCCAATTTGTTTTCTTTAAAAGTATTGCTAATCCATAAAAAAGTAGTTTGAACTTATGAAAAGGTTTTACAACAGCTACATCAAAATTGCCGTCGTAGGCTTTAGCATTGGGAGCTAAACCTATATTAAAACCATATTGATTGGTATTAAAAACGGTCATTAAAAAGAGTTGTAATCTTTTTCTTTTATCTGCTTCAGTAATAATGATTTCTATGGGTTTATACTTAAAGTAAAATTGATAAATGACAGCCCATGAATAGGATAAAAAGCCTCTGATTTTATGTCTCCCGAACTGTTTAGCTACCTGAACATCAAACCCGACTCCGAAATTGCTGAAAAAGAATTGATTATTGCAGGTGCCGCAGTCAATTTTAAAGTTCATATCATTTTTAATGAGCTCTAATGCTTTTTTGGGATTAAGAGGGATGTTGAGATATCGGGCAAGCCCGTTCCCGGAACCATGGGGCACTATACCGAGTTTTACGTTTGTATCAATCAGTTCCCTCGCAGTTTCATTAATAGAACCGTCACCACCCACAGCAACTACCGTATCAAAACCTTCATCTACGGCTTGCTTACTGAGTTCAGTAGCATGTCCCGGAAATTCTGTAAACTGAATGTCAATATCAAAGCTATCAGCAGAAAATATTTTTTCAATTAATACAGGGATTCTGGATTTTCGGCGAATTCCGGAATGAGGATTTATAATGAATCGGATTTTTCTTTTCAAAACAAAAGAATTATTGTTTAACCAATTTTTGACAACAAAGTAAAGTCAAAACTTTTAAATGAATGCGTAATGCTGCCAACGGAAATAAAATCCACTCCGGTAGAAGCATACTGACTTACATTATCAAGGCTGACATTCCCGGAAATTTCGGTTAAGGTTTTTCCCTGACACATTTTAACTGCCTGGGTGGCCGTATCAACGGAAAAGTTATCTAATAAAATTCTGAAAACGCCTCCTACAGACACTATTTTTCCAACATCTTCCAGATTCCTGGCTTCCACAACTATGTGAATTTCAAGTTTGTTTTTTAGAATATATTGCTTAGCCTTTTCAATGGCTTGTTCAATCCCACCACTAAAGTCGATGTGATTATCTTTAATCATTATCATATCGTAAAGTCCCATTCGGTGGTTTTCGCCACCACCGGTTTTTACGGCATATTTTTCTATGGCCCGCCAGCCGGGGGTTGTTTTTCGGGTATCTAAAATCACAGTTTTGTATCCGCTGATAGCATCTGTAAAATTAGCAGTAGAAGTAGCTATTCCGCTTAGTCTTTGCAGGAAGTTTAAAGCTGTTCTTTCTGCCGTTAGAATTGAACGGGCACTCCCTTTTATAAGTAGTACTTCTTCACCGATATCAGCACGATAGCCATCTTGTCTTAAAAGACTGACTTCAAGCTCGTTGTCCACACTTTTGAAGACTTTTTTGGCTATTTCAAGACCACAAATGACACCTTTTTGCTTAGTTTTAACAACGGCCTCGGCAGTCACATTTTCATCAAAAATCGAGTTGCTGCTATGGTCACCCGATCCTATGTCTTCATGCAATGCCAGGTCAATTATTTTGTTTGTATAATCCATAATAACCCCAAATTTAAACACATTTCAGTGAAAAAGTATTTGAAAGCACTTTTTTCGATTAGATAGTTTGAAAAGTTAAACGTAAAATTGGGATTGAGCGTTTGCATTTTCCTAAAGTAAACGCTATTTATAGAAAATTTGAAGCCGTTAAAAATTTTACACATATTTTGTAAAAAGATTTTAAAATTAAGTTATGTCTTGCAAGTTGTTAATTAACTAATTCATTTATTAAACTTAACTTATGAAACTACAAATTTTGTTTAGGACCTTTTTAATTGCTTTATTTTCTATTTGTATTATTTCCATTACAGGCTGTAATAAAGATGAGGATGAGCCGCCTGCAAGAGAGAAGTTTTTTGGCACCTATAATGTCAATGAAAACTGCTCTTTTGGAAATGATAATTACACAGTTACGATAACTGCTTCTTCTGCATCGGAAGATGCTGTTGTGATAAGTAACTTTTACAACATTGGGGTTGCGGTAAGAGCAAACGTATCAAGTAGCGGAACCGAATTGAATTATAATGACACTCAGGATGGAATTAACTTTTCCGGCAGCGGGTCTATATCCGGTAATACCTTAACGCTTATTTTCACTGCTTCTCAAGGTGGTGCTACAGACAATTGTACTGCAACAGCTATTAAGCAGTAGTAAATTTATTTAAAAATTTAAAAGCCCGGGACATGAGAGTGTTTCGGGCTTTTTTTTGGGGGGTATTAAATAGTATAAGATTGAATTTTTATGAAAATAGAAAAGGCAACAAACAATGATATCTTACTTAGTAAGTAAGCGTGACTGTAAGTT
>REEL01000014.1 GCA_007695095.1 Chitinophagaceae bacterium
GACGAATAATATCTGAACTTTCGTTTGGATTTTGGACATCACTTTTTGACCTGAAATTCGAAATGACGCTATGGAAAAATCTTAGATTAGCCTTCCCCAATTGCCCCAAAGAAATTAGAAAAAGGAAAACAATGAGTTCGAAGTTCAATGGAATACGGAAGCTTCGGAACCGGATATTTCACCATGAAGCCATTTCCTGGAATTTGAATGTGCTGTAAACTTACAAAACTGAAATAATCGAAGGAATAAACTGGCTTGACAAAGACCTTATCAACTGGACAGTGGAACTAAATAATATTGACGAAACGATAGAAAAATACAGACAAATCATTGAATGACAATATACTACAGGCCACAACATGCTATATCTGCCAATTGCTTGTGCAATGCAGGTTTCGGGTTTTCTGCTTCGCGTTATCTTCTGTATCGGGGGATAGTTTAGCAGCCCGTAATCCCTGCCGGCAGGCAGGCAGGCGAAACTGCAGGTATAGCAGGCACGTTTGCAGAAGGTTTGCTGATAAAGTTACCGCAATGACTTCCGAAAAAAATCAAAAATATGACAGGTTCAGTACTAGATTTAATCCTTCTGATTTTAATTATCATTGTAGCATTATTTATCTACTTTTTACCCACAATCATAGCATCGGGTAGAAATGCTACTGCGACGTTTTTGATATTCCTGGTAAACCTTTTTGGAGGGTGGACAGTAGCGCTGTGGATTTTTGTTTTTATTTGGGCATTTTTGTCCAAAAAGAAATAATAATTAAAAAATTCAACGATTGAAACTGATTAGAAAAGTAAGAAGAGCAATTAAAGGAATTACAACAGTTATACTTGTACTTACTGTGCTTATTCTACTTATTGAAAATGATAATATTATCTCATTCGCAAATGATAAGGAATATCATATTGCAACAGCAGATTTAAATGTAAGGACCGGTGCAGGTACTGAGCACAACGTTATTTTTACTTTACAGGAAGGAATTGAAGTTGAAGTTTTATCAAAAAATAATAACTGGTATAAAGTCAGGTACCAGGGAAAGACGGGCTATGTCTATTTTGAATATTTAGAGTTTAGCAGAACTGAATTAAATGAAAATCTCCAGTCTTTTCGAAAAACACTACCATTAATATTCAAAGTATTTATCGCCGGCACAATTCTCATTGTTAGTTTATTAATAATCAGGAAGGTAAGAGATACAAGGTTGCTGAAAACCGTTACCAATACAAAAAGGGGTACACGGTCAGAAAGAGATTTAGCATTAAAACTGTTGAAATACAAGATACCGGCACAAATGATTTTTCACGACCTGTATCTGAAGAAGAATAACGGTGAATTCACTCAGATTGACCTGGTAGTTGTAACGGAAGTGGGGATAATTGTTTTTGAAGTAAAAGATTACAGTGGGTGGATTTACGGGAAGGGAAATCAATCGCAATGGACACAGGTGTTAGCGTATGGAAAGCAGAAATATCGCTTCTATAATCCCATAATGCAAAACAATAAGCATATAGCAGAATTGAAAAAGAGCCTCAATCATTCTGATAATATGCCCTATTATTCAATAGTACTATTTTATGGAGATTGTGTATTGAAAGATGTCAGTTTTATTCCCGAAGGAACTTTTCTTGTAAAATCAAAAAGATTAATTGAGGTTATTAAAAACATTAGAAAAAACAATGAACCAGTTCATTATTCTAATATGAATGAAATGGTTAGAATATTAAAAGAAGCAGTGCAAAATGGGGAGAAAATGGAAAACCAAATCAAACATATTGAAAGTATTAATGATATGATGGGAAAGGATAGAATATTTGAATAATCTCTTATGCATAACATAACTGTTATTTCTTCATTCCATAATCACCTTGGAAAATGTAATCCCGATGAATTATACAGAATCATTGAGGAAATACAACCAGAAATTATATTTGAAGAACTTTGCTTAGACACTTTCTCTAGGGTATATGCTGATGGTTCTGTTCCTAATACAATAGAAGCGATTGCTATTAAGAAATATTTAAGAAAATACCCTGTAAAGCATTTTCCAGTTGATACCTATCCAATTAATGAAAGTGACTTTTTTAATGGAGCTGATGAAATTGCAAAAAGAAGTTCTGAGTATCTCAAACTTTGGAACGAAAAAGTATCAATGATTACAAAATACGGTTATGACTTTCTCAATAGTAATGATTGCATTGAACTTATTGACAAAATTAAAGAGATTGAAGAAACTGTTTTATCTGAAATAAATGATGTGAATTTATCTCGTGAATATGAATCAGAAAGGATTCTTCATAATAATCGTGAATATGAAATGCTAAAAAACATTTATGATTTCAGTAAACAATTTAATTACAACAAAGCAACTTTTATTTGCGGAACTAAACACAGAAAAGCGTTAAAACTTAAAATCAAAGAGTACGAAACGAAAGAAAAACTGAAATTAAATTGGGCCTTCTACAATGAAATATGACAACTTATTAACCACCAGCCACTAATCGATTAGACCGCCCCGCCAGGCGATAAACGCCTTTACCCAATTCAACCCCTTCAATTTACTTCCCTCACAACCCAAACTTTACCATCCAAAACAATTCCATCCCCCAATGCCCTTTCCGCAAACAGATACCTGCTTTTCGCATGCAAATAAAAACCGCACAGAGCACATTTATCTTTCAACAAAACCCAAATAATATTATGGGAATTAAAAATGTGGTTTATATTTGCAGATATATACGATTTGGCTATAAGCTTATGAAAGAACAACTTACAACGGAATTAATTGAAGCTTGCAAAAAAAGCATTTGGAGTTTTGGGAATGGAGTTCTTTACAAACTCTGTGCAGAGAATTTTTATCACACTGAAGATGAACAGATTTTAGCAAAGGTTTGGTTAATTGGGAGAGCATATGCAGCGGCTATCGAGAGACGAAAAATTAAGGAAGCAATTAATGATGATTTCTACATTGACAAAGTTGTTCCTGCTTTTAAAAAATCGGAATTAGACAGCAAATTGGAAGAGTTAAGTCAGTTTGATAAATTGACAGAAGAGAATTTAGGAAAAATACTTGAAACTCATTACTATTTTACTAAACTGACTGCTGAATTGACTGGTTTAAAAAAAAGGTCATTCTGTTCAAAGTATTTACATTTTCATCTGCCAAACTTGTTCCCTATTTATGACAGCAGAGTTGTGGGTTCATTGAGAAAACTCATTTCCAAGACACCGGTGAGATTTTCTCAAATTCTGAACTCAACCAGTATTGATCGTGAATACGGAAAATTTGCCTGTAAGAGTTTAGCAGTGAGACAAGATATCGAAAAAACTTTTGACAAAAAATTGACATTAAGAGAATTTGACAACTTATTGATTAGATTTGCAAATGAAGCATTAATTAACCGATGACAAGAAAGCCTGCAGCCAATATAGTAAAGTCAACAATACTGGGGCATGGCAATAGTTTAACGGCCTCTGCTAAGCATTGACTTTTGCATTGGAAGGTCACTTTTAAAAACCAGTATCCAATTTAACTATTCAAATAACCAACCCCCACTCCAACCCCACCCCATGGCCCTCTTTCAAAAATCCGTAGAAAAG
>REEL01000015.1 GCA_007695095.1 Chitinophagaceae bacterium
TTGAAGCTCACAATGACGGTGGGGAGTGAGGCTGTTCTTTGTCCATTTTCTGACATAAAGTAGTCAAACTTATTCAAGGACAAACCACAAATCCCTCTCTAAACTTGAGAGGGACAGGGTAAATAATTCATAAAGCTTATAAAATACTTTCAATAAAAATTGTGAATTTTATATTTTAACACAACGAACAGCAAATCCAACCGATCTATTGTTAGCTATAAAAGTAGTCCCAAATTGACTAAAAAACATACGAATTGATGAGGTACCGCTAATTGTACTAGACCAATATCCACCAAAAACTCCGGGATTATTGATTACACCACTACTGACACGATTACCGGTTGCAGGCCATCTTAACTGGGAGGCAAAAGCATCGGCCGGAAAAGTATTTGGAAGCGTGTTAGGACTCCAGCTGTTAGCTTCGTTCTGTAATTCAACCTGAGTAGGCACACGCCAGCCACTTGGACAAGGATTGTTTTCTATAGTACCGGCATTCCACCTATTGTTATTATTGTCACTTCGCCAATCATTAGGAGCAGCTGATGTTGTTATAAAATCCCCATGTGGCGGTTGGTCAGTGGTGCTTAAGTCAGGTGTAGTGGAAGACGTTCTCTCCTGATGTCCATCATCGGCTCTTCCCCACTGGAATAAATCTCCATAAGAAGCTGCATCGGTACTTGAAGTGGCAACTTGAGTTGCACCAAGGTTGCGATCTAACCAGCAACTGCTGTTTTGCCCTTCTACAGTCCCATAACTTACGGAATTGCCATTATAGGTAAAATCAACAGTAGATGTTCCACAATTAAATGGAGCCGGTGGTACAGATCCTCCACACCCATCAAACCATATGTTTCCATTAAACCATTGAAGGCAATTGTCATCAGTATTGTAAATGGTCAAGCCCGCTGCCGGGTTTTGTATGGCATCACGTTGAGCAGTAGTCAAACGGGGAGGCAAAAAGCCTTTATCCGTAAAGTCTACATCCAATCCGGCTGATGGATCGGGTGATGCACCTGTTTCATTAATGCTTACACCCGGTGTTTGCGCACTGAGTTCAAATGACATGCCTGATAGTACTATAATTGTACTTGCAAACACAAAGAGTAATTTTTTCATTTCTACTAATTTTAAAATAATAAATTTGTTAAGGTTGAAACTATATTTATAATATAGTATATCAGGATAGTTTACTGAAGTTTCGGCGTGTAAGATAAAAGCTGTTTTTGACATTTACAAGTTTTATTGTAATGTTTAAATATATAATTTTCGATGATTTAATACATTACTCATGTATTAACTATTTGTTTTTCATCATACGAGCTTAGATGAATCAGCAGTTAGGAGGTAGTGTATTAAGACCCAAGGGAGAAAGTAGGCAGGAGGCAGCGGCAGTAGGCAGTGAAAGAAGACCCAAGAGACCAAGACCCAAGAGCCCAAATTCCAAGAATTCAAAAATTTAAGGTTGACAATTTTATTAGCCCGTTCATAAAAGGAAAAACCTAAAAAACTTCCGTCATTATGAGCGCGACTACGGTAAATATTAGGTTTAGTACATGCTCTCAAGTCGCGTGTAATAATCTCCTGAATAGAAAGAGCTGGAAATGTCAAAATTATGATGGAAAATGGAAAATGGAAAATGTGGGGGGAGCTCTCTCCGTCTGGCATCGCCGCAGCCTGAGCGGAGTCGAAGGCAGTACTTAATAAAGAGAAAACCGCTTTCGCTCTGCGTCTCGCGAGCGTAAGTATTGAACAGCCTCCGGCTGGCATTCAATATCCTAAGGCTTTTTTAAGTTAGATTTTTCTTAATTTCAAGTCCGCTGACTTCGACTCCGCTCAGCCACCTTTCTGCCTATCAATAAACTGTTTCAATGGATAATATAGTGGAAGTTCTCTAAGCCCGGTTGTCACTTTGAGTGTAGAGGACAGTCTCCCCATTAATCAGGAGATTGTCACACTTCAAGCCTGCCCGCAAGGCTCCCCTCTTGAAGCTCACAATGACGGTGGGGTTTGAGGCTGTTCTCTGTCCATTTTCTTCTCAAATTCTAAGCGTTCCTGTTTTCTTGTTTTATTGGACAACCCCTCAAGGCCCATAGAACAGCACGACAGGCTTTTGTATTTATATTTTGGATAAACTTTGAGCTTAAAGACCATAAAGAAGCCGTTTTGCAGAAGGAATGCGGCCTTTATTCCGGACTTGGGGGTGAGCAAGACCCAAGAAAAATGGAAAAATTATGATGGCAAATGGAAAATGTGGGAAAGCTCCTTGTACTATTTACAACTCTAAATTTCAATCAAAATTAAATCTAATCCTTTTATTTTTGAAAAATCTTTATCTGCTGTCACTAAAGCTATATCGTAAACTAAACATGTTGAAGCAATAATTGCATCCGGTAATTTTATATTATACTTTCTTTTAAGTTCAATAGTTTTCTCTTTTATTTTAGTATTCCAATCAAGAATAAAGCAGTCCTTAATTAAACTTTTAAGCTTTACTTCATCTTCTTTTACTAAGCCTTTAAAGCCCAAAAGTTCAACTTCGGATATAAATGAAATCCCAAAATTAAAATCTAAAAAGGAAGCAACTACTTCATTTCCTTCATGAATATAGATTAAAAAATTAGTGTCGGCAATAAAATCAATCTTCATTTTCTCTTAATGTATTTTGATACTTTAAACCGTCTATATTTCTTTTCAATTTTCCAAAATGTTTGCTTAAGTTTCCTTTTTTGCGCTTATTTCTAAACTTCTCCTTTAGAATTTGAACAATTTTTTTAGAATTTGATTTATTTATCTTGACTGTCATTTTCAAACAATTTAATAGTAAATATACTGTAAAATTAAAATTTAATTGTGCAATACTCCTATAATTAAGAATATTGGTAATTGAAAGAGGACTGCAGTGCGCAAGTCCCAAGAGAGATTAATGGAAAAATTATGATGGAAAATATGCTTCGCAAGACCCAAGAGACCAAGACCCAAGGGACCAAATTCCAAGAATTCAAAAATTTAAGGTTGACAATTTTATTAGCCCGTTCATAAAAGGGAAAACCTAAAAAATTACCGTCATTATGAGCGCGACTACCGTAAATATTGGGTTTAGTACGTGCTCTCAAGTCGCGTGTAATAATCTCCTGAATAGAAAGAGCCTATTGAAAGCTGTTTGAAACCCCCTGCCCCTAATCAGGAGATTGTCACACTTCAAGCCTGCCCGCAAGGCTCCCCTCTTGAAGCT
>REEL01000016.1 GCA_007695095.1 Chitinophagaceae bacterium
TGGAAAACATCATAATGCAATTTATGGCCTAATAAGCGGCATGGCTGTCATGGCAATTAGTCTTATCATTTTAAAGTAGATTTTTTTTGTTGGTTTTAGTTTTTCTGTTCTCTGATTTATTTTTTCTGAGTGAGTTTATTGAATAGCCTCCGGCTAAATGGCTAAAATTGCTATATTTCCGGATTACCCACCACTGTTAGTAGCGTCCAAGCTAAAACCATATCACATCTAATTCATAAAAACGACTCAATATACTCTAAAAAATTTATATTTTTATTTCTTTATTTGGTGGTTGGTGGAATTTAATTGAAGCCATCGAGTTTTTATGATTTGAAATTTGAATGGGAAACAGGAATCTAATTTTACTTACATGAAAAAATGGCTTTTTTTTCTTCTTATATTTAATTTACTTCTTACTGCTTGTAATGAGGAAGTAAAGAAAACGGTAGTTCTATCAACAGAAGATAAAAAAAAGATAGAAGAATTTGCTACTGCATTGCTTATAAGCTTTAATAATCATGAATTTGAATTGATTAGATCTTCATGGGATAATGAAGAGTTTAGAAACAAGGTGATCCAATTGCTCAGGCCTTCTGAAGAAACTGTTTTTAACCATCTTTTTGATAAAGAATGGTCAAAACATATTTTATATATGAATACCGATTTAGTTTATCGCAATAAATTTCATGAAGGAAAGGCTTTTTTATCAAATGTTGAACATTTTAAATCTCATTCGGAAATCACCTTTTCATTTTTATACGAAGATTATTATGTTGACTTTAGAAAATATCGGGTAAAATTAATAAACGATAATCCTAAACTTGTTGACTTTTATACATTTAAAGATAACAATTGGCAAAGTACATCAATCAAAAATGCAGTAAGGTTAAATACGACTTATACAATTCATACCAAAGAAAGAAAACAGGCAAATTTATATTCTAATAAGTCTAGAGATTGCCTGATGGCAAGAGATACATTATGTGCATTGGAAAATTTATATAAAATACCTGAATCACATCAAATCGACCTCCAAATCAGCACTCAAAAAATAAATTTTGCCTTCATCCTTGGCGAAGATATATTTCAAGAAGTTCTTTACAAAGAATATTTATCAAACCAATCGCCTTTTATTGATTATTTATATTATTACTTTCAGGACAGTTCCATTGAGTTAAAAAAAGTTTACAATAACTTAAGTGAGAGAACCGGTGAAAGAGCTTTAATAGATTCCTTAAGAACCGGTAACTATATGTGGTATTAGACTCATACCTCTGCATGTTTCTGTCTAATTTTAAATGTAAGACAATCTGAAGAAAATTAGATTTGCTTTTTGCTAAATGCTAAAATGTAGGTCACAACCTACATTTTGACAGTTAAATTGTAGGTTATAACCTACAATTATAGTAACTTTGTATAAAATAGCCAGCCATGGAACAGCTTTTTAACCATCAAAATTATTTGCTAAAACAAGTCAGTAACAAGTTTATTCGTCAATTATTTCATGAAATAAATTGGGGAAACAGAATGTTAGCAATCAAAGGCCCCAGAGGTTCAGGTAAAACAACTTTATTGCTTCAATATATAAAATATGAGTTAAAGCAACCTGTAAACAAGGCACTTTATATTTCACTTGACCACTACTGGTTTTATGATAATATACTAACCGAATTAGTGGATACTTTTTATAAAAATGGTGGTAAATACCTTTTCATTGATGAAGTTCATAAGTATCCTAATTGGTCACGCGAACTAAAGAATATTTATGATAGTTTTCCTGATTTAAAAGTTGTATTTACCGCTTCATCTGCACTTGATATTTACAGAGGTGAATCTGATTTGAGTAGAAGAGTCATTACTTATGAATTGCCCGGTTTATCATTCAGGGAGTATTTAAGTTTTTTAAACATTTACCATACTGAAAAGATAAGCTTTGAGGAGCTGCTTGAAAAGCATCAAATATTGAGTACAGAAATTACCGAAAAAAATAAAATCTTATACCACTTTAAAAACTATCTGAAACATGGTTATTTTCCATATTTCAAGGAAGCTGCGGAAACTGATTATCACATGAAATTACTTCAAACAATTAATGCGGTATTAGAGTCTGATTTATCTTTTACACATGGTTATTCTGCTCAGACAGCCTTTAAGATTAAAAAATTTTTAAGTATCCTGGCATATTCAGTGCCATTCAAGCCTAATATTGCTGCATTGGCCAGAAAGCTTGATGTAAGCCGGGATATGGTTTATGATTGGTTTAGCCTGTTGGAAAGTGCAAGATTAGTAAATCTGATAAACACAAAAAGTAAGGGAGTAGCCTATCTGCAGAAGCCTGATAAAGTATATTTAGAGAACACGAACATGGCTTATGCTTTTCTGAAAGAACCTAATATAGGGAGTATTAGAGAGTCGTTTTTTATGAATCAACTGACTAATGCTAAGCTATCATTTACGCTTCCGAAAAAGGGAGACTTTCAGATAGGGGAGAAATTTATTTTTGAAATCGGGGGAAAACAAAAAACGAAATCTCAATTGAAGAATATTGACAATGCTTTTTTTGCTTTGGATGATATAGAGATAGGTTATGGGAATAAAATTCCGCTTTGGCTTTTTGGTTTCTTATATTAAATTGATACTTCCTTGTTCGTATCACCCGCCCTCGTCTCGCGAGAAAGTTTATTGAATAGCCTTCGGCTAAATGGCTGAAATTGCCACACTTCCGGATTGCACTCAACTGTTCGTAGCGGCCCGGCTATAACTAAATCATATCTAATTTATCAAAACGACTCAATATTCTCTAAAATTTATATTTTTATTTCTTAATTTGGAGAAATGTAATTGTAGCCTTCGTTATACTTCCTGATTATAAATCCAAAAAGCGGGGGAAATGCTAACCACAAATTGAAATAAAAAATGAATACAAATTTTAAAGACATAATGTCAAAGCAAACTGACAAAGAACTTATTAAAATTGTAACAATAGATAAAGAAGATTATCAGCCTTTAGCTGTTGAAGCTGCAGAAGTAGAAATTAAAAAGGGTAATATAGACGTTTCAAAAATTGAACAAGTTAAAATTGATATTACTACTGAGCTTGAAAAACTAAAACAGTTTGAGGCTAAGAAAGTGAGTTCTTTGATAAGGTTTTTACATTTTATTATTGACACCTTTGCCTACTTTACATTAACTTTCATATTTGCATATTTTCTTGGACTTTTTATAGTTACAACGGACCAATCATTGTTTACACTTATTGTTTATCTAATTCTTATTGTCGTATTTTTTGGTTATTATATATTTATGGAAACTAAATATCAAAAAACAATTGGAAAATTTATTACTAAAACAAGTGTTGTGACAAAAGATGGCGCTAAGCCCGCACTTGGAGACATTTTACGTAGAACTTTTTGTAGAATTATACCGTTTGATTGGATCTCATTTTTATTTACTAAAAATGGCTTACACGACAGACTTTCAGACACAACATTAGTTAAGGATGATAACTGACACCCAACCCTTACTACCCAATCTTCCAAGCACTTTTAAAATAATTTGATTCTAATTGTTTTTTTAAGTTACTTTACAAAAAAAATGGATTTTCAATCAAAATTTGGACAAAGGGTCGAAAAGCTTTCTATTGAAGGATATGCTGTTCGCTATCAGCAATACTTTTCGGAAG
>REEL01000017.1 GCA_007695095.1 Chitinophagaceae bacterium
TTTTCTCATAAGTCTATTTTTACGTTAAGATTCTATAAAATTAACATTAAGCTTTGAGAAAATCCACTCAGTTTTTTTTGATTTTTAAAGCTCTGAGGCCGGGTTTTAAAAGATTGTATTTTGTTAAATACTAAGTTAGCAACTTAGCGTAAGTTACTGATAATCAGCACATATATGTCAAAAGCAATTTTGTATAAATTTTTACAAAATTATATTTAATCACATTATTATCAATAAGATAAGTGTAAAAAGTGTTTGTTCGTATTTTCCTTTAGATTAAACCTCTAACGGGCAACGGCGACTGCTCTTTTTTCTCTGATTACGGTAACTTTCACCTGACCGGGATAAGTCATTTCGTCCTGTATCTTTTGAGAAATATCAAAAGCCAGTTCATCGGCTTGTTTGTCGGTAATTTTCTCACTTTCTACGATTACCCGTAATTCTCTTCCCGCCTGTATAGCAAAGGCTTTATCAACTCCGTCATAAGAAAGTGGAAGGGTTTCCAGTTCTTTAATTCGCTTGAGGTAATTTTGCATGGTTTCTCTTCTGGCTCCCGGTCTGGCGCCTGAAATAGCATCACAAATTTGCGTAATAGGGGAAAGTACATATTTCATTTCCACTTCATCGTGGTGGGCACCAACGGCATTACAAATAGCCGGATGCTCTCCGTATTTTTCACAAATTTTCATACCTAATAAGGCGTGAGACAATTCAGACTCTTCCTCCGGAACTTTACCTATATCATGCAGCAGGCCGGCTCTTTTGGCCATTTTTGCATTGAGCCCCAGTTCGGCAGCCATAGTTGCAGACAGGTGCGCCACTTCTCTGGAGTGTTGTAATAAATTTTGACCGTAAGAAGAGCGAAAGCGCATTCTTCCCACTATTCTGACCAATTCCGGATGGAGACCATGTATACCTAAATCAATCACGGTACGCTCACCGATTTCAACCACCTGCTCTTCCATTTGCTTAATGGTTTTGGCCACCACCTCTTCAATTCTTGCCGGGTGAATTCTTCCATCCTGCACCAAACGTTGTAAAGACAAACGCGCCACTTCTCTTCTCACCGGATCATAACCTGAAATAATAATTGCCTCGGGGGTGTCATCTACAATAATCTCTACACCGGTAGCTGCTTCCAAAGCACGGATATTTCTTCCTTCACGACCAATTATCTGACCTTTTATATCATCAGACTCTAAATTAAAGACGGAAACGGTATTTTCAATCGTATGTTCGGCAGCGGTACGCTGAATGGTTTGTATCACCACTTTTTTCGCTTCTTTATTCGCTTTCAGTTTTGCCTCATCCATTATCTCTTTTACCTGAGCCATAGATGCGGTTTCTGCTTCTTTTTTCAATGAGCTGATTAACTCTTCTCTGGCCTCATCAGCAGATAGTTTGGCTATATTTTCTAATTTTTTAACATGCTCCTGATGAGATTTTTCCAGCTCATTCTTTTTCATTTCAACGATTTCTAACTGCCGATTCAAATTTGACTTTATGTTGTCAACTTCGGAGCGGTCTCTGGAATTTTGTTCCACTTGTTGCGACAGTGACTGTTCTCTTTTTTTAATCCTCATTTCCCTGTCTTCTACTTTCTTAACCCGCTGATTGAGTTCGTCTTCTCTCTCGGCTTTCATTTGAAGGTATTTTTCCTTGGCCTCCAGCATTTTTTCTTTTTTGAGACGCTCACCCTCTTTTTCCGCTTCCCGCATGATTTTTTGAGCTTCTTTTTCAGCTTCTTCCTTTAATTTGTTTGCTTTGGGAGCTGTAATCAACTTCCCTACAATAACTCCGGCAACACCGCCGGCTATTACTGCAATTATTATAAATAGTATGTTCGTTTCCATTTTTTTAAACTTTTGTATGGTGCAAAATTAAAAATTAAGTCGTTAGTAATTCCTTCTGAGTGAACAAATAAATAAAATATTGTTTACCGAGAAAATTTTTAAGTAAAATATCCAACCAACATTAACGACCAAGAAGCCGTTTTAATGCACAAAAAGACATTAATTTTATATTATTTATTTGGGACAATTGAGGGAGCATAAATTTTAAAAAAAGTTATAAAAAAAAATTTCTTGGGAAAGATAGAACACATCTATATCTCAGCTTTTTTTGTTTATTCTTTTAAAACATTCTTTAAACAAAACTTGTTTTATTTCAAAATAATAATTAGTTTTGACTAAATAAAATACAGAATCATGAAACAAAGTAAATACCAAGAAAAAATCATATCAATGTCATCTTCACTTCATCCATTTGCACTGAATTTGACAAAAGATCCCGAAGAATCAAAAGACTTATTGCAAGAAACTGTTTATCGAGCATTATGCAATGAAGATAAGTATACCAAAGGCACAAATTTAAAGGCCTGGTTATTTACCATTATGAAAAACATCTTCATAAATAACTATCGCAGAAAGGTAAAACGAAATACCATTATTGATACTACAGACAATTTGTATTACATCAATTCAGTAGATCGTGTTGACGGGAATTCAGCCGAGACAAACTTTGTAATTGATGATTTGACAGCGGCGGTAAATAATTTAGAAGATGAGTACAGAATTCCTTTTATTATGCACTATGAAGGTTTTAAGTACCATGAAATCGCAGAACATTTAAAATTACCTTTGGGTACGGTTAAAAGCAGAATATTTTTTGCCAGAAAAGATTTAAAAAATAAATTAAAGGCTTACACACCTGCAGAATAATTTCAGAGACCTTTCTCATGTTTGTTTTGTTTAGTTTAGTCTAATATAGAGCCGGTTGCCTGTGAGTTGCCGGCTTTATTATTATGATTCTCTATTTCTTTTTACTATCTCCCCCTTTCTTTATTAATTTATATTATCCCTATTCGAATATTTGCTCAATCCCCTAATAGCATTTATTTTAATTTGCCAAAGATAAAAATGAGCTTAATGCAGCATTTTTTTTTGAAAATGCCTTAAGTTCGTTTATATATTTTTTAAAGATGTTAAAGGGTAAAAGAATTGTAGTGGTCTTACCGGCTTTTAATGCTTCGCAAACGCTGGAAAAAACGTATCGTGATATTCCGCACGAAATAGTTGACGAGCTGGTGCTGGTTGATGATGCCAGTGCTGACAATACAATAGACATTGCCCATAAACTGGGGATAAAACATATCATTCCGCACTCCCAAAACAAGGGATACGGAGCTAATCAAAAATCCTGTTATGAAAAGGCGATTGAACTGAACGCAGATATCGTTATTATGCTACATCCGGACTACCAGTATGAGCCTAAGTTGTTAACGGCGATGGCATCGCTTATTGCGGAAGACATCTATCCTGTAGTTTTGGGCTCCAGGATATTAGGTGGCGGTGCATTAAAGGGAGGCATGCCGGTATATAAGTACATTTCCAATCGTTTTTTAACCTTGTTTCAGAATATTTTAGTTCAGCAAAAGCTGTCGGAGTATCATACGGGTTACCGGGGATTTTCGACGGCGGTATTGAAGGATATCAATTTTTCCGGAAATTCCGATGATTTTATTTTTGACAATGAAATGCTGTCTCAGATAATTTTCAAAGGCTATGAAATTGCAGAAATCACCTGTCCGACTAAGTATTTTGAGGAAGCTTCTTCCATTAATCTAAGCCGGAGTATTAAATATGGTTTTGGTGTTTTGAAAGTGAGTGTGGAGCATTTTTTTTCAAAGAGGGGGGTGTTTGTGCATAGGAGGTATAGGGA
>REEL01000018.1 GCA_007695095.1 Chitinophagaceae bacterium
TTAATTTATATGAGAGTGATGTGCCGCTGATGACAAAACTTAAATCACCAATTGGTAGAGGTGCTTTTGGTTATTATGACTATCGTCTTGATGGCAGTTCAATGGGAACAGATGGTAAACTGATCAATAGAATCGAGGTGATTCCTAAAAATCCAAGAGGTGCTGTTTTTGCAGGATACATCTACATACGAGATGATAGCTGGAATATACTAGAGGCAGATCTGTTTATCACAGGTAGTAATATTCAAAATAGTTTTTTGGATACCATGAGGTTGCGGCAGGTTCACATTCCATTAGGAGATGATAACTGGGTAGTATTTCAACAGAACCTTGATATCCAAGTTTCGCTTATGGGCTTTGTAATCAGTGGAGGTTTTAGCGGTGTATTTAGCAATTTCGACCTTTCGCCAGATATAGATCGTAGATTTTTTAGATCTGAAGTAATTGGTTTTGATCCGGAATATAATCAGAGAAGTAATTTACAATGGGATTCAATTCGCCCAATTCCACTTATAGATCAAGAAAAGTGGGATTTTCAAGTAAAAGATAGCATTGAAACGGTGCGTAACGATCCTAGTTTTATTGATTCTCTAGATAGGGAGTTCAATCGGTTTAAGGTGATGGATGTTTTGACCGGCTATCAATTCAGAAAAAGGAATAATAATTTTTCAGGGCAAATTCACTCTCCGCTCAATGACTTTAGTTATAATGCAATTCGTGGATGGCACACTAATCTTAGGGCGGAGATTTCAAAAAAAAATCTGCTTAGGACCAACGATGAGTTAACATCAGAAGTATTGGTTAATTATGGCTTCAGTAGTAAGCAATTTCAGCCCCAAATGCGGCTTTTTTTACTGAGAGATCCTATTCTCAGATCGAGCTACACTTTAAGTGGGGGAAGAAAATTAGCACAGTTTTATGAATATCAGGATGTGCCTGAGTTTTTGAATTCTTTTTATAGTTATTTTAGAGGGAGAAACTATGCCCGCTATTTTCAAAAAGATTATGTAAAGCTTGAGTCTTCAAGCAGACCATTGCGGTGGCTTTCTTATAACGTTTCATTTGAGTATGCTTCACGAACTTTTGTCGAAAATAATGTCAATAATTCCCGGAGAAAGAAGGATCGTCCTTTTGAAGAAAATATTCCTTATGCAACTGGTGATTTTAACCTTGAAGATCATGAGGTGATAAAAACGTCGATCAGACTTAATTTCCTTCCCGGAGCAAGATTTGTTAGTTTTCCTGATAGTAGGATTTATATAGGTGGCAGTCGTTTCCCAAGGGTTACATTGGGAATTGATGCAGGGCATTATCTGAAAAGTGATACAGATTTGTTTGTCAGGATAATGGGTGTATTTAGTTATAGTAGGACTTTATCAACCTGGGGTACTTCATCATTAAGGTGGGTAGGAGGACTTACTGTAGCAGGAAGTAGCGATATGAATTTTGTCGATCATAAACACTTTTTAGCAAATAGAGCAGCGTTTCTTGTGTCGGGCGACATCAACAGGGGATTTTTTGACTTACCTCATTATGAATATTCTACCTCCGGTAGATTTATGGAGCTGCATTATGAACACAATTTTGGGGCTAAAATACTCTCCAATATTCCCGGTATCAGATGGCTAGAATGGCATTGGCAGGCCGGTTTTAAAATGTTAGATATTCAGGAGCGTAATACACATAATGAGTTGTTTGTTGGTTTTAGTAATATTGGCTACGGTCCGTTTCGAATATTTCGCGTCGATGGTGCATTTATTTTCAATGGTACCGAATTTGATCGCTCACGATTCAGAGTATCCGCTAATTTGCCAATTGGTCGACAGTGGTTTTATTAGGGTTGATAGTTTTAAAATAAATGAAAATTAAGTTTGGAGTTAAATAGCCATAAATTGCTAATTAATTGATGTTGTTGTCTTGTGCTTTTTCAAAAAGCGATACATTTAATGAAATGTATCTGTCTTGAAAACGTTTGGAATGTACATAAAATCTAGTCTATTGAAACTTAATCAAACTTTAAGGTTTAATTTAAAAATCAATAAGGGTTGCCAACCTAAAACACAAATTTCTATTGCCTAAGCATCCTGTTCATCCTTTTTTGGCTCTATTGCATATTCATCTCTCCAGTCCGTCAATGCAAGATACATAATAAGGATTCCACCAAATGCCATTCCCAGATGCACAAAAAGAGTCATTAATGGTGTGAGGTTTTCAAGAAATCGCAGAAAGACAAACCTGATACCCATTAAATTAAAGACGATGGACAGGAACCCTGTAGCTAAAAGAAGGAAACCTAGAAGTGCAAAGTATGGTTTTTTATTAGTTGACATCAATAGCTGTATTTGTTTAAAATTTTTTAATTTTACTTTTTGATAAATCCGTTAAGTAGACCACAAATTTATAATGCATGAATCGATAAAAGGTTACGAAATAGTGGAAAGTTAATAAATTGAAAAGTAAAAATGATAATTGCATCTACCCATGGTCTAGTTTTTAGTAAAATTTATAATTAGGATTTTAATTTTTGAGTTACTGTGTTTTTTAAAAAAGGAAAAAGTTAATTAAACAATAGTTTTATATCTAAATGGCTTTACAGAAAATAGATAAAGTATCCATCATTGAATGTCCCCGTGATGCCATGCAGGGGTTGAGGGATTTTATACCTACCAAAAAAAAAGTGGACTATTTAAATCAACTCTTAAAGGTAGGATTTCATACCATTGATTTTGGGAGTTTTGTTTCTCCTAAAGCCATTCCGCAAATGAGGGATACAGCTGAAGTACTTCACGGATTAGACAGTGAATTACTAAAGAAAAACAAATTATTGGCTATAGTCGCCAACCTCAGAGGGGCAAAAGCTGCTTGTGAACATCCGGAAATTGATTATCTCGGTTATCCCTTTAGTATTTCAGAAACTTTTCAGCTTCGAAATACAAATGCTACAATAGATGAATCTCTCGACCGGCTTAGTGATATTTTAGAAATTGCGAAGGATTCCAATAAAGAGATGGTAGTTTATCTGTCGATGGGTTTCGGCAATCCCTATGGTGATCCCTGGAATGCAGAGATCGTAATTAAATGGTCTGAAATTTTATATAGTTTGGGGGTTAGAATCTTAATGCTTTCAGATACTATTGGTGTAGCTAGACCCGAGAGCATTAGTTATATATTTAGTCAGGTTATTCCTATTCTTCCGGAAGTAATTTTTGGTGCACACTTTCATACAGCGCCTCACAATTGGGAAGAAAAAATTGAAGCTGCCTATAGTTCCGGATGCAGGAGGTTTGATGGAGCAATTAAAGGATACGGTGGTTGTCCTATGGCGAAAGACGAATTGACCGGAAATATGCCAACAGAAAATGTTCTGAGTTTTTTTAATGACAGAAGAATTGAAACCGGAATAGATGAGCTGGAGTTTAGAAGTGCCATTTTACATTCATCAAAAGTATTTCCTTTAGATTGATTTTTTATAACTTGCCTCTTAATTTAATAATAAATTTAATTAATATTGTCAAATCTCCACAAATTTTAATATGAAAAGCTTTTTAACGCTCTTGTTTACAGGAGTTTTCTTCCTTTTTTCTTTTACTATTTTTGCTCAGAATTTTCTGGATCGAATCAGTTTTGATGAACAACGATTTACAGAAATTCAAGCGCTCGATTTATTTGCGATTGATAAAACTATTAAAAATGAGAACTTTGAAGGGACAGGATTGAAAAATGGAC
>REEL01000019.1 GCA_007695095.1 Chitinophagaceae bacterium
CCCGGAACGGTTAAAAAATCCCCTTTTTTAAAAGTTTTAGGTTTTAATTTTTCACTCAGTAAATCATAATCAGTCTCGCTGATATTATGAAATTGTTTAAAAAAATCATTTAGTTCCATAAAGACAGTTGATGATTTTGGGGTATGTCCGAGTGGGGTTAAAAATACAATTTATCCAAAAATGATACTAAAGATAAGATTATCTTTTGAAGGGAGGATTACCCCCTTTAGATTAAATTGATACTTTTTTAAACTGCAATTTCTGCTTTTCTTTTAACCGCCCTGATACACATAAAAGCAGGAAACTTATTCAGTTCATTGAAATGCTTTAAATCTAATTGTTCAAATTCTTTTACAGGTTTGGGCTCTACCAATTTGTCAATATAAAATCCGTTTTCTGTAAGTGGATTTATGCAATCGTGTAAAGACCTTCTAAAACTATTGACTTCAACCGGCTCTCCAAACTCTTTCCAGGTACATTTTACATTTTCAACTTCAAAATAAACTTTAGATTTAAAATAAATATATTCAAAAAAAGGATGCTCGATTGAAAAAACCAGTATTCCATCAGGCTTTAAAACTCTGTGAAACTCCTTGATCGTCAATGTCCAATCTTCAATGTAGTGCAAGGCTAAAGCGCAAAGCACAATATCACAAGAGCTGTCCTCTATCATCTCAAATCTTTCTGAAAGATCATGAACAAAAAACTCACCTTTTTTTGGATTTCTGCGAATAGCTAAATCTACCATTTTCGGACTTAGATCAAAACCTTTGACATTGGCTCCTTGAGCAATTAACATTTCTGCATATTTACCAGGTCCGCAAGCAGCATCAAGGATAGTTTTCCCTTTTACATCCGGTAAAAGATTTAAGGTATTAGGCCGGTCATAATACGCATTATGAGGTTTATAATCAATAAGTTCACTATACTTTTCAGCCATTTGTTCATAGGCAGAAAGTATCTTTTTTTTAATCATTTTATACGTTTAGCGGGTAAAATTTAAACCATCTAAAGTAACTATTATTTTATACCCGAATCGCATTTTAGGCATCTGATTTTTTAATCAATTTTTTAGCATTTTTTGTCTTATTAGCTTTAGTGGAGTTTGAATTTCAATAAAATAAATCCCTTTAGAGATGTTTTTCAGTAAAATTTCTGTTCTCTCATCATTCAACTTGCTTTCATAAACTTTTTGCCCAAATAAATTATAGACAATTACTTTCTCAATTTCGATATTTGATTGAATTTGAAAGCTTCCGGTAAAAGGGTTGGGAAAAATCGAAACTTCAAAATTTGGGTTTCTTTCAATAACAGAATTTACCGTATCTTTTATAGGCAAAAACCACGGATCGATATCATAGGTATCGGTTGAATCATTGTTTACGAGGTTTTTATACACTACTGCAAATGAAATATCCCCTTTCGCAGTTAAAGAAGGCTCTCCCACGCATTCGGAATTCCCTTTTGTGATTACAAGCTCAAGATCTTGCCAGCTGTCCCAGTTACCCGGAATCTCTTGCTTTGCTCTGTAAATTTCACAATCTATAGAAAAGTAAAAAGACCACTCCCCCATTGGGTTTTGATATAAATGCGGATGTTCAATTTTTCCTAAAGCCGGACTGACTGTAGTCATGGCAAGCGGTGAAGTCCATGTTATGCCATCATCATAGCTGAATGCATACATAAAATCCCGAAAATCAGGGTTCGTATATTTTTCATACACAAGTAAAAGGGTATCTCCATTCAAGCGTTCCAAATGCGGATTATCGGCATTAAACTCATTCTCAACTGCATTAATCGGGGGATCTAAACGGATGGCCTGCTCTATTCCGCTTGGGTTTGCTGTTGTATTTCGAATGATCCAAATATCTCCATCACCGGTAAACATAAATATATCTACCAAAGCAGGATTTGTTTTATTAAAAAGTGGCATTGGCCCACCTTGTAGTGAGGCGGGTTTTGCTATTCCGGATAAAGTCCATTCAGTAAAAGGCAAATCTGTAGAAGCTCTTGAAGCATAAATTATATCTACATTAATAAACGTATCGCAATCAAACGGATTCGTTGTAATATCCATGCCAAAAGTTTCGGCATAAGGCCTGATGTATTCCGGATTGCCCAGTAAATCGCATCCTTGCAGTGTATTGAGGTTATTCAGAAAAAATAAAGTAAAACCAAATAAATCACCGGGATAATAAAGGGCATAAAGGTGCAGACCATCTCCGGAGATATGAATCCCGTCTTCCCATCCGTAAGCAGAAAGTGGTTGCCTGTAAGCTGATTCATACTTATTCTGAAATGCAGGAGCAATACCGGGAGAAACGCCTGCTTTTATGCTGTCCCATTGAGCTGCTGTCTGACTGCTTGCGAAAAAACTAAAAAGTAGAAATATAAAAAGGATGTAATTTTTCATGGGTTCAATTTTTAAATAAAATTTCATTTAGTTTAGCGTCTCATTGATTATCTACCACCACTTCAACTTTTATTCTATCGGGATCTTCAAAAAATACGGCATAATAATTTTCACCTCCCGCATTGGGATGTTTATCCGTATAAAGAATTTCTACATTTTTCTCTTTTAACTCTTTAGTCAATTCATCAACAAACCCTTTGGTATTACATCGAAAAGCCAGATGATTCAGGCCAGTATTTTTTCTGTTAAAGTAATTATTCAGGTATTTTTTCTCTGTCTGAACAAAGACTATATAAGTTTCGCTAAACTTATAACTAATCCCACTATCCCACTTTTGAAAAACTGTATAGTTAAACTTTTCAGTAAGAAGCCAGTCCCAAAATACTATGGATCTTTTTAAATCTGAAACATATATTTCGATGTGGTGAATTGACCCTTGCATTTTTTGCTTTTTAATTTTTTGAAGATATCTAAAGTAAAGATATTATGTTTTAGGGAAACGCTATTCTTTATTCAGTTGGCTTTGAAATTCTTTAAGGTATTTGGCAATATGAAAGCCGTCAACTAAGCCGTGATGAGCTTCAATAGAAATAGGCATTATTTTCCTTTCTTCCCGTATGAAAAACTTTCCAAAAGTAATTTTCGGAACGGAATCCGTTTGGTCAAAATTCGTAGGATGTAAAATTCCGCTAAATGAATTCCAGGGAAAAGTTGTGTGTCGAATTAAATCTATCTTTTTGTCATCATTGATAAGCCGGAGTCCGGTAGAGTTTTTTACAGCTTCTATTTCATTTTGCAAATCAGCATTAAAACGGT
This sequence comes from Chitinophagaceae bacterium, assembly GCA_007695095.1. Classification (NCBI taxonomy): domain Bacteria; kingdom Pseudomonadati; phylum Bacteroidota; class Chitinophagia; order Chitinophagales; family Chitinophagaceae; species Chitinophagaceae bacterium. The sequence goes on from REEL01000019.1 coordinate 3,230, forward strand.
CAAAATTATCTAAAAAATCCAGGTATACAAATCCGAAAGTACCGTCTTCCCTACCTATAGTTGACCCGACATTTATTTTGTCAAAAACCACAACTTCACTGTCTAAGATTCTGTACTTCAACTCTTCCACAGTATTAACAGCTATCATCGACTTATGCAGATAACTGGCAAAAAATGAGATTCCGTTTTGTTTGGCATTTTCATAGCATAATGTGCAATCCACTTCGGTTACTACCCCTAAAAAAGGACTTGCCATTTTTGAAAAGAATTCAAAATGCTCTTTTCTATTCCAGTTATCTATATCTATTTTTTTCATCTTTCCGGTAAATTTAAGTTTGCTGCAAGTTGTCAAAACTAAACCAGCAATCAATGATAAGCTTTTTTTATGTTTAAAATAAATGTCAGACAACCCACGCTAAAGTAACTAAAATTGTAAAAATGCTTAACTAAAAATTACCACTAAAGTATGAAAATGAATTTTAGGATTTAAAAGCAGTAAAACCATAGAAATTTATACTGATGTAAGTGCAAAAAAAATCAAAGTAGTTAAAACGCTTTTTTTGATTTGAGATTTAAAAATATTTTTTAATATATTTGTTGGAAATAAAAGTTAACCTTT
>REEL01000020.1 GCA_007695095.1 Chitinophagaceae bacterium
AGCTTCCCGCTCACCTTCAATCTTCAAGTATTAAAACTAATGTATTTTGAACAAAAAACATGAATTTATTCTAATGAAATCAACTAAATAGGCCCTTTTTTTTCTTTATATTTTCTTACACGTCAAGTAATTTGCAATGTAATCTTCTAATCCTTTTCAGTAGTATCTGTAATCATTATCGTCTATAAAAATGTCTAAACTTTGTTTAAAAAAATCCATTAACCAGTTTAGACGTTTTTTATAATTCTCTACCTTAATGCAGCTTACCCTTTGTATATAAAGGGTTTAGATGTTAATTCTTTTGTTCTCATAAGTGAAAAAAGTTTGAATTACGTCTAAATTACGTCTAAATTACGTCTAAATATTTTTCATAGCGTCTAAACTCAGTTTAAAACCCATTGCTTTTTTCCTATTAATTTAATTTTCCCTTCTCTCTTCATTTTCTGTAGAATGTTTTTGATTTTAGAACGTTTTTGTTCAAAATTTAAAACATCAGGAAGTTTGTCTAAAAGAACTTGTTCAAAATCTGCCCGAGTACCATTGTCAAATTTCTCTAAAAATTCTAAAATCATTTTTTGACAGTACTCATCATCAATTCCTCTTTGCTTGATATAATCAGCTTGTTCACCTGTTGCTTTAGCTACAGTGAAAGATATATGGAAATTTGGCTTTCTACCTTCAATCAAGTCTTTGCTTTTTAAGTCTTTTATTTCGGCAGCACTTATTTTTTTCGATTTTGCAACCTTATCTAAAGCAATGATATCTACCAAACTCAAATCGGGTAAAGATGCAATTTTGCGTGCATAATTCATATCAACCACTTTACCTGTAATGGTCAGTTTTACTTTGTTATTACGAAACTCATAGTCAGGCAAAGGGAAGTATTTCTTCCGCTGAATATTAAACATCCGTTTGATACCACTTCCTATTGCGTCTATCATATTCAGATTTATCATTGCTTCTACCAAAAATGGATTTCGGTAAGTGGGTTCCGGAGCATCCGCAATGACTACCTCTTCTATGCTAGAAGGAATGAATGAACCGGAATTGATAAATACCAATTTGCTGTCTTCGTATTCGACCAAGTTTATTTTACCGCTAAAGGTATAATCCTGATGTGCAATACAGTTGTTTAAGCCCTCTCTAACAATGTAAGGGTCATATTGATCCACTTCTTCAGGAAATAAAGTACCGTATTGAATATATCTGTACTTCAAGTTTCGAATCTTTTTAAATACTTCCTCCGTATTTAGAAGCAAGGGGCAAGTAAAGTGTTGGTAATCCTTCTCGACATTGTCTTTATCACGCAAAATCCACGAAATTTTTGCCGTAGCCGGATTGATAAAGTGTTCAGATTCCGATTTGCCAAGTAGCAAAATAGCTGTTCGGGTAATTTTACCTTTGATACATACTTTCGCTTTGTTTAGAAAAGTTTCATCGTTCCATTCATCAATTTCATCAACCAGATGTTGATTTTTTCTTTTGAATGACTCTCGTGCTTTGAGAATTGCTTCTGATGATAAATCATTAATTGAAGCTCCTTCTACAATGGCGGCACTCCAATCTTCTGCACGAGATTGTTTTCGAATGCGTTCTACTTCCTCCAGATTCAGAGCATTTAATACCTCGCCATCTCTGCCATAATAATGGCCTTTCCATGAAATTGGGATGCCTTTAGGAGCTGCGGGGATTTCAAATAAAACTACTCTTCCTTCAGGTTCAATTACTTCATAAATTTCTATAAATGAAAGTCTTCCTGTTGTATGATTGGCTATTTCAGCTTTGAGACTGCCTAAATCTGCACGATTGATTCGGAATTGTGAACCGACAATACTTTTATCTGCATCTTTTACGCCAAAGATTAACCAAGCCGAACGTTTACTTTTAAGGTTGGCTTCATTACATAATGCAGAAAAATACTTGCCAATTTTACCGAAATCGTATTGATTTTTAGCTTCTTTAAACTCTACTACTTCATTTTCTATACCTTGGGAGCGAAGAGTATTTAAAATAATTTGTATTTCAGTTTGTGTTCTTATTAACATACGTTGTTGAAATATAAAACAAAAATAGTGTCATTAACTAAATATTGCACTATGTGGGTTTCTAATCCTTTTTCTGTAGTGTTTATTTGTTTCATGTTAAATCAATTTTATCAAAATTGTAATTTCACTTAGCAATATATGAACTGCAGTTTTTAGAGTTTTTTAATTTTTTCCAGTGATAGGCTTTTCTCATATTTAGGGAGCTAAATTTTATTGCAAATTATTCCTATCATTTTTTTAAGCTTCCCACTCATCTTCAATCTTCAAGTATTAAAACTAATGCATTTTGAACAAAAAATATGAATTTAATCTAATGAAATCAATTAAATTGATTCTTATTGATTTTATCATTTTTAAGTGTTACAAGTAGTGGAGGTTGGCGATAGAGGGGTAACTTTTTTCGTCTACCCGGATAATTTATGTTATCGCTAAATCGTCATTACTTAATTTAAGTTTTGGATTATCAAGTTTTTTAATTTTTGCCCGAATTTTAGCTCTATCAGACTCCGGTAAAAAGGTTGGCACCAAATCAGTCAAGTCAATTTTTAGAAGACGGTTGATTACAATCAAATCTTTTAATGAAAAAGGACTCAGACCATTCATTAATTCCGAGATATAGGATTTGCTATTGTGACCTAAAATTTTACCAAAATCTTGCTGTGTCAGATTTAAGTTCTTTAATTTTTTGCGGATAAGCTCTTTTCTTCGCCGGATAAACAACCGTTCTTTTTCGGCAATCAATTCCGTGATATCACTTTCTTTTAATTTTTCGTCAGATATTTTAGATTCAGCACTCCAATTTTGATTTTCGTACTGTTCGATTAAGTCTCTCAACTTCTTTCGTACAGATTTAAATTTTGGATTTTCTTTTGAGAGAACTCGTAATTTTCTGTCCGCTATCAATGCTCTTTCAAAATCCAGTTCGTTTTTAATTTTTCCATCCTCAATCAGTTTTGATATGTCAAATTGTGTTTTCATAATTCAATTTTTAAATCCAATCGTTAGCCTTTAACCACTTTTTTATTGTGTTTCTATTGTTCTTAAATGTCGCTTCATATTCCTGATGCGTACCTGCCCAAACAACAGCAGCTTCACCATCTTCAAACTCAATCAAAATCATCGTTCTGTGAATACTGATGTTAAAAAAATAAAATCCATCGCTATGTACATTGTCCGCATCTGCTCTTGTTTTATATAGTTCGGCTTGATCTTTCCAATCATTATCATCAATATCCTTAATCAGTTTGTCAATCGATTTAGTTAAAGGAACATTACCTTTGTTCTTCCTTTTAAGCTTCTCTAATATTTTTTTGTTGATCAGTCTCATTTATAATTGCAAATACACTAAAAAAGTTCATATTAAATCCGAACTTTGAAATTTTTATTTTATTGCTTACGTGTCACAAGCGGAAGTTGGCGACAGAGGGGTGTTTATCAGACGCTCATCATCCATCACAAACCCCTTAATCATATACTCCTTTAGGTTTTGGTTAGCCCATTGCCGGAACTGAGTCCCTCTTTTGCTTCGTACCCGGAATCCAATAGCCAGGATCATATCCAGCGCATAAAAAGTTACCTTGTATTGCTTACCATCAGAGGCAGTTGTTAAGTAATCCTTAACAACTGATTCTTCACTTAACTCATTCTCTTTCAGTATGTTGGATATGTGCATACTAATATTTGGCTTGGAGGTGTCAAAAAGTTCAGCCAATTGGTTTTGATTCATCCAAACCGAGCCGTCTTTTGCATAAAGTGCTATGGATGCTTTCCCGTCCGGGGTGTTGTAAATTATGATATTTCCCTTATTGTCGCTCATTCCATTACCTTTTTCTCCGTTTACAATACTTTTTCTTCCAATACCGGAATTTCCTCCCTGCCTGTTCTTAGCATCCCGCTAAGAACTTCATTTATTCGAGCTTCCCGCTCACCTTCAATCTTCAA
>REEL01000021.1 GCA_007695095.1 Chitinophagaceae bacterium
TTTTAAGTTTTATAAATGTGATATTGTTGAGTATACTTGGGAAAGTATTAAAAGCTTTAAAAAGAATAGAAAATATGAATTTCATATTCCTAAAAATGACGGATTACTGGATTTAATTGACAAAGCATCCAATGTCCTATCTGATATCTTAGTAGTTAATAGGGGTGTAAACATTGGTGGTTGCTTTGAAGTGTTTTTAAGTGATAAAAAGGCAACAGGCAATCATTATAAATACTTATCGGGTACAAAGTGTGTTAAACCTTATTACTATGAATGGAATGTTTCTGACGGCTATATGATTTTTGATGATAAAAAAGAAAAAGAATTACGTGCCACTGGAAAAACACTTGCATTGGGTAACCGAGAACGATATTTACAACCACGTTTATTTATACCAGAATCAGCACAATCTATAATGGCTGCTTATTCAGATGAATTAATTTATTCGGCTTATGGGCTATTAGTAGGAACATCTGAAAAAGGCATAGATTATTTGAAATATGCTTGCGGCCTATTAAATTCTAAATTAATTACTTTCTATTCCATTCAAAGGGAAATCCTACGAAAAGGTAATAAAGCCACACCTCATGTTGGTGTTAAAGGATTGAATGAGCTTCCTATTTATGTGGAAAAAAGTATTGTTAATGTATTTGCTACTATTGTTGATTATATTTTACTTCTTAAAAAAGTTGGGTATGATATCTCAATCTCAAACTATTTTGAAAGACTTATTGATGCCTCAGTTTACGAAATATATTTTACTGAATCTGTAAAAATGGCAAATGCAGAAGTCATAATTCATCTAAAGGATTTAAAGTCATTATCAAATGCAGACGATGAACTTTCAATTATAAACGACATTAATACAGTTAAACTTGCCTACAAAACGCTGACAAATACGCAGCACAAAGTTGACGCTGCATTATTAAAACTAAACAATGTAAAAGAAGTGCAACTCATTGAAGGTAAATAATGAAACGAGTAACTAAGTTTGAAATAAATAACTATCGGGCATTTTTTAATCACTATGCTATCGACTTACCACAAGGTGAAAATCTTCTTGTATATGGTGAGAACGGTAGTGGTAAAAGTTCTTTTTTTAAAGCATTCAGCAATTATTTAACTAGTTCGAGGGATTTGGGTTTTACATATGTAAAAAACAACTTTAGACCTGCTAATGATACTGGGGAGATTTCTCTAACTTTTGCCGATGCTGACCCTGTAACCCATTTGCCAAATGCAGGCACTGAACAGACTTTAAATTTTGGCAGTAATGCATCAACGCACAACGTGAATTATGTGATGGATGCTGAATTAATTAAAGGATTTCTTGATTATCGCAGCTTGTTAGATGTTTATTACAAAAATGAGCCAAAGCCAAACTTGTTTAATCTAATTGTTTTAAAAATTCTTGGTAAGCAATACAATACAGCAAGAACTTATCGATTTGGGGAGAAATGGCAACAACTTCAAGACGGCCTCACAACCAATTCTTATACAAGACAAGATTGGATACATAGAAATGCGTTCGCTGAACTGCCTGCTTATGAAGCCGAGCTTAGGCAGAGTTTACGTAACATTTTTCGTTACCTGAATAATACTTTGCTTTCAACTTACTTCTCAAATTTGAATATTCAGTTAAGGTTTGAATTACAGCCAATGACATTCAATTATGGCAATGGTAAATGGGAGTGGAAAACAACAGCAGATTTAAGATTAAGTGTCATTCAAAATGGTGCTCCGGTTCCCGATGACTACAATGATTTTTTAAATGAAGCTCGTCTTTCTGCAGTTGCGATTTGCATTTATTTAGCAGCACTAAAAACAAATCCAGAATTATTTGATTACAAAATTCTCTTCCTTGATGATGTATTTATTGGTCTTGATACAAGTAATCGCTTTCCGATTCTAGACATTCTTAAAGAAGAATTTAAAGAACATCAAATTTTTGTCACCACTTATGACCGTCACCTTTTTGAAATAGCAAAAAGAAAATTTGGAATTGAAATTCCTGGCAAATGGAAAACAGCAGAATTCTATGTTGACCATGACATAATAGGAACACAGCCATTTGAAAAACCAATTATTGTTGTTGGAGATACCCATTATGAAAAAGCAGTAAAATTCTTGAACGATAGAGAAAAACCGGATTATCCGGCAGCATCAAATTATTTCAGAAAGGCATTGGAGGAGATAATTCAAACTTATACTCCAGCATACGAAAGAACAGATGCGGAACACACCCAAATACTTGACCACAAACTAAATAAATTGGTTGATGTTACTAGAAATTTTTTGCATAAAACTGGTAATTCACAGGAGCATATAAATGCAATTGCTGGGATAATAACTGCGTTACTTCATCCATTATCACATCATGAAATAAAAGCTCCAATTTATAAGCGAGAACTTCAGATAGCACAAAACAAATTGCCAATACTTAAAGACCAACTTATCGCAATTGACCATAATACTAACATTAAATGTATGCTGGGTCTTAAAAAACCGCTGAGAATGAAGTTTACATTTAGTGCAGTTCATTTTTGCTATTATGAGTTATTGACCGAGGAAAATTTATTGAAAAGAAACAATGTTGCAGCTTTGCCGACTCCATTATTGTGTAAATGTCGCGTATCGCAAACAATCGAGCATAATGGAGCGATAGTTACTGGACCAATTTCTATACCAGCAACATCTATCAGATTCCATTATTTTTCGCTTCAAAATGCGTATGATACAATCCATGCATTTCTAGTAACTCAAAATGGGGCATTTCATAAGGAAGCAAATTATTTAGATGCAATTGAATGGCATAACGGGACAAATTGGGAATCCATAAATAATATTTTACCATGGTAGGGAAATGTATAATAATTACAAAGTAATTGCATTCTAAATGAAAACACTGGACTGGGAACCAAAAGAAAACGCACCAAGAGCTTTGTTAATTGGCCACGACCCACGGTTGCAAAATTCAGACACGCAAGCAGAATATGTGTTGTTTGCAAATTACTTTTTCGATAAAACCATCAAGGACAGGTCTTTTAAAAGTAAATACGGTTTAGCTGCATCCTCTTTTAATCAGATAACCAATATCACCAGCGGAAAAATTAAACCGGAAGAGGTTTACATTACCAATCTATGTAACTCGGCCTTGCCGCATGCTCCCAAAGGAAAAACTGTTTACCTCCCCGAAGATAAAGCAATAGAAGGGTTTGAAAATATTAAACGGATTATAACGGAAAACCCAGGTATTGAATACATTTTCCCCATGTCGCTTCAGGTGAATTACTGGCTGCAAAAGTTAGGCCTGTATGATTCAAATGATGACTTTGTGGAAAAATCAACCCCAAAGACAAATGGAATTCTGAATGAACCACCCTATTACGAGCCAAAAGAGAAAAGTACATTTCAGATGATTTGCGGAAATAACTATCATGTTTCCGAGGGAGCACAAACTGTAATTCCCATTTTACACGCTAAATGTTTTCCGCTTAATAAACAGTTTAGAGCTTATAAACCTGCATATGAAAGAATAAGAAATTATTTTAAAAATTGAGGAATGAGGGAGTTAACCCTCACATGGGAAATAAAATAAAAATATTGCTGCTCTTTTTGAGTTTTGCAGGCTAAACCATTATCTTCCAAGCAGGCTGGTACTTGCAAATATTAGTAATTTATGCCGTCAGAGAATGTTATTCAAGCTTGTCTTCATATTATTTCCATGATTTCAACTCAGGTCTTTCCTGGCATCGTTGCGTAATCGATATTTGGATCTTAATAGCGACCATATCTGCAAAATCACAGCGTTAAGTGCTTTTTAGCTGTGTTAATCCAAATAACTTATGCAACGCACGCTATAGCCGTTCGTCTTTTTGTTGCTGCCGATATAGACATGGCCGGCGAAGTGGCCCATCGACCTGCTCCAGGCGAGTGTGGGAGAAGAGTAGTATTGTATAGAGGTCCACCAATAGCCGCCTGAGCCAAGGCGGTCAAAACTCCAGGAGGAGGTACGGTAGCCGCCCGGAAGGGCCGAAAAACCAAACTCATCAAATCCGTGATGTGTGTCATCTGAGCTCCAACGCGGGTGCTCAGAGGTGTCGCATCCTTCCAAAGGTGAATCATCCTGCCTGCACAACTTCAATGCATTGGCTGCCCCATTTGGATTATCCATCTCGTTTGGAAAACCCTGAACAGCCAAATGGT
>REEL01000022.1 GCA_007695095.1 Chitinophagaceae bacterium
TTGGAAGCATTTACGAAACCCAAAATTTACGTTAGTCGCATTCGCAATGACGGAATTTTTTTAGGTTTTCCCTTTTAAAAGTGCTCAAATAAAATTGCTGCCTTTGAATTCTTGTCTTCTTGAAATTTGGGTTCCTTAGCCTTGCTACACTGCCTGCTGCTGCTGCCTACTTCCCACCTAAAACCTACTCTAATTTCAACCAAAAAAAGGGTAAGTGCAAAACACTTACCCTCTTACTAAAAAAGAAACCGGGATTAACCCAATAAAAATGGATTATGAAGTAATAAATTACCTCATTGAGACAACCACCTATAAGACTACACTTTTGCCAAAAGGTTGCATGAAAAAAGAAGAAATAATTAAAATATTTTTTAACCCACTGACAGACAGTCAAATGTAATTGAAAATAAAGTGCGTTAAGAGATGATGCAGTTAACAAAACCACATTACACTTTTGAAAAGAAAAAGGAAAAAATTAAAAATTAAACAGTAACCTTAGCGCCTATCATTAATCTGATTTGCTTTTTAATGGCATCAGTATCAAAACCACACTCTTTCCAAAGTTCTTTTTGAGTACCATGCTCTACAAAGCGATCGGGTATGCCTAATCGTTTAATACGGGCTGAATAGTTATTATCTGCGGCAAATTCTAATACAGCACTGCCAAAACCACCGCTTATGCAACCATCTTCAATGGTGATGATTTGTTTGAACTTGCTGAATACCTCATGCAATAACTTTTCATCCAAAGGTTTTACGAAACGCATATCATAATGCGCCGGATAAATACCTTCTTTATTCAAAGCCTTGCAGGCATCTACCACAAAATTCCCGGGATGACCAATGGAGAGCACAGCCAGTTTTTCTCCTTCAGTAACTAATCTACCCTGACCAACCGGAATTTCTTCAAAAGGCGTTTTCCAGTCAGGCATTACGCCATTACCTCTGGGGTAGCGAATAGAAAAAGGCAGCTGATTTTTTTCCAGTTGAGAAGTGTACATTAAGTTTCTGAGCTCCTGTTCATTCATGGGAGCAGATACAATCATATTGGGGATGCATCTGAAGTAAGCTAAATCAAAAGCACCGTGATGCGTAGGTCCGTCAGCTCCTGCCAATCCGCCTCTGTCAAGACAAAAGACTACCGGCAATTTTTGTAATGCCACATCATGGACCACCTGATCATAACCACGCTGCATAAAAGTTGAGTAAATATTACAAAAGGGGCGTAAGCCCTGAGTAGCAAGTCCTGCGGAAAAAGTAACAGCATGTTGTTCCGCGATACCCACATCAAAAGCTCTTTCAGGCATTTCTTTCATCATATATTTCAGGGATGAACCACTCGGCATGGCCGGGGTTATGCCCATGATTTTTTCATTTTGCTTTGCCAGCTCGATTATCGTATGTCCGAAAACATCCTGATATTTTGGTGGCTGAGGCTTTTCAGGTATAGTTTTAAAAATTTCACCGGAAACCTTATCAAACAATCCGGGGGCATGCCACTTGGTTTGGTCTTTTTCTGCCAGACTGTAGCCTTTTCCTTTTACGGTGATTACATGCAGCAATTTTGGACCGGGGATTTTTTTCAAATCTTCCAGAGTATGAGCCAAACGATGCACATCATGCCCGTCTATAGGGCCAAAATATCTGAAATTAAGTGCTTCGAAAAAATTACTGGACTTTGACAAAATTCCTTTTAGTCCGGCTTCTATCTTTGAAGCCATATCTCTGGCTTTGTCTCCAAATTTATTTAAATGACCGAGCAGATTCCATACCTCATCCCGTACATAATTATAGGTTTTTGAAGTGGAAATATCGGTTAAATATTCTTTTAAGGCACCTACATTAGGGTCTATAGACATGCAATTATCATTCAGAATAACCAGCAGATTTGCCTTGGAGGAACCTGCATGATTCAGGGCTTCAAAAGCCATCCCTCCGGTCAATGCACCATCTCCGATAACGACTATATGTTGCTTGTCATCTTTTTTCATATAATCAGAAGCAAATGCCATTCCCAGACCGGCTGAAATAGATGTTGAAGAGTGGCCTACTCCAAAAGTATCATACTCACTTTCACTTCTTTTCGGGAAACCGCTTAAACCATTATATACCCGGTTAGAATAAAATTGATCTTTTCTGCCGGTAATAATTTTGTGTCCGTAGGCCTGATGCCCGACATCCCAAACCAGCTGATCATCCGGTGTATTAAACACATAATGAATAGCGGCGGTAAGTTCAATAACCCCTAAGCTAGCGCCAAAGTGGCCACCATAAAGGCTAACGTGATCTACGATAAACTCTCTTAACTCACTGCAAAATTGAGTGAGTTGTTCGGGCTTAAGTTTTTTTAAGTCATCCGGAGAATCGATTTTGGCTAATAATGGCCCGGGCTGAATTTCCATAATGTGCTTTTTAAGACTTTTATAAGTAGCAAATTTAGAAAAATATGATGAAAACTAAGAACCATTTGCTATTTACGATATATTCAAACAAAAAAAAATTAATTTTGTTCGTAAATATGAAGTCGCAACAATTGATTTACGAAATTAAACTTCCACAATATAGCGGGCCTTTTGATCTTTTATTGTTCTTTATAGAACGAGATGAGTTGGATATATATGATATTCCGATTGCTAAAATTACAGATGACTTCTTGGCGTATATGAATACTCATTTCCCCGGGGGAGAGGCAAAGTCAAAAGAGGATATTGAATTGGCGAGTGAATTTATGTTGGTAGCGGCTTCCCTGATGCGCATTAAAGCCAAAATGCTTCTTCCAAGAAAGGAAAAAGATGAGGAAGGAAATGAAATTGATCCGAGGGAAGAATTGGTAAAAAAGCTGTTGGAGTATAAACGCTACAAAGCTGTGTTGGATGAATTGAGAGCTTTGGAGGAAAATCAGAGTAAAAAATTACCCCGCGGGAATACTATGGCTGAAATTGAGATGCTGAAAGATATTACAGACAATTCTGACCCGGAATTACACAATCTGGATTTATATAAGCTGTTGAAATCCTTTAAAAAAGTATTGGATAAGATGCAGCAAAGAAATCTAAAAGTGGAGCATAAGGTTATCCGATTTAACTATAGCATAGACGATGAAAAAAATCGTTTGAAACAAAGAATTTTGCAGTTTGATAAGCTTAGCTTTGAGCAGACTTTTGAATTGGTTTTAGACAGGGTGCAGGCTATTTTTGTTTTTCTGGCTATGCTGGAATTAATTCAGCTGGGGTTTTTAAATTTAAGAACTTCCGGAAAAGTAAATAGTTTTTGGTTAATGAAAAACGAACACTATATAGATGAAGAATAGACCCGGCTTACGTAAATTTTTTATACGAAGTATTTTCAGAGCTATCATAGGTTTTGCTATGGTAGTTGCTGTGTATCTCGTATATAAATTTTATATAGCCGAGCGGGTAAAAGATTTTGTGGAGCCCTTGATGGAGAATGTAAAGCTGGTTTTTCTCATTTTTACTATCTCTGAAAGTGTGGTTGGAATTATTCCCCCGGAATTTTTTCTCATTTGGGCTTTGAACGAATCTCTTGCCGATTATGCATTTTTTGTATTTCTATTTGCATTCATATCGTATTTGGGGGCAAGTTTTAATTTCTTGCTCGGGAAATTTTTACATAATCGTCGTTTTTTTAAGCGAATGACCATACATGCTATCCGGCGATATGCTCCCATGTATAATGAATATGGCGGATGGGTGATTTTAATTTCAAGCTTTACTCCGCTGCCTTTTGCTACCATTAGTTTGGTTAGCGGAACTATGGGATATTCCTATAAAGGGTTTTTTCTTTTTGCACTCAGCCGTTTTGTTCGTTTTGCTATTTACGGAGCCATTATCTGGTATTCCGGTCTGGGAGATCCTTCACATTATACCGCTTTTTTATTAGTTTTGTGATAGCAGTTTTTAAAATATTATTTTACGAAAAATAAAAATCATGAAAATATTAGTCAGCCTTTTCAGCATATTTTTAATGCTAAATATAAGTCATTCAGCGATTTCTCAGCCACCGATTCCTTTAAATGAAAGTACGGGAGAAGCGGAGTATATTGATGTGATTCCCGTAGACGGAGTAAAAGCATCGGAACTCTATGAGCGAATTGACCACTGGTATAACAACTTTTTTGTTAATCCACATTCAGTAATTCAGGAAAGAGATGAAGAAGGAAATACTATTCACGGCCGGCATAATATGACCGTATATAACGAGGTTGACGGAGTACAGGTAAGATTTGGGCAGATTAGATATAACATCAATGTGATGGCACGTGACGGAAGATATCGCTATGAGATAAATGATATCATTGTGGTTCAAAGACCCAGAACACCCATACACGAATTGTTAGATCCGGATTCACCGCATAAAAACAGAAATTTCAATCA
>REEL01000023.1 GCA_007695095.1 Chitinophagaceae bacterium
ACATTATTTTAATGGATATGATGATGCCCGAGATGAATGGGTATGAGGCAACCAAAAAGATAAAAGAACATAAAGAATGGAAACATATTCCGATAATTGCTGTAACTGCACGCGTCACGGAAGAAGATAAAAAGCAATGCTTTGAAGCGGGTGTGTCTGATTTTGTCAGTAAACCAGTTGACTCAGATACTTTACTAAAGGCCATATCAAGGTGGATTTCAACTTCCAGTTAGCTAAAAAAGTTCTGATAAAGGACGGTTACATAACCAAGTGGATATATTCTGTTGCATTCTGAATACAATGAATAAACACTATTAGAAGGCTTCGAAAAACCAGCTGTTTTGTTTCATTCAACGCCCGAGCAAAAGTAAAAAAATGAATTACTTCCTATAATCAGATTATAAAAGCTAGTATAAGTGCAAAGACAGATATAACCAAAGCAACCGTTGAAAAAGTAATAGCAAGTTTGAATTTTCTGCTTTCGAAATCCAAATCGGCAAGGATGGATAATACTAATGGGAAATTTACACTTAAGCCTTCAAATTTAAGAGAGGAAAAAAAAGTAACCCTGTTCCCATCTTCATCAAAATAACTGTATTTTTTATTGAAGTGGTAGTAAAGCCTTCCAAAAATCATATCCTCCTCTACACCACAATCTTGTGCAATTTTACCTATATCTACAGGTACCCGAACCCTTGTAATTCTATCAGGCTCCTTTCGGGCATGCTCCTTATAAGAAAGATTATATCTGCTATAGATTGCCTGTAGTATTTCAAGGTCAGTCGGTATTTTTTTCATGACATTATATAATTAACTAAAAGTCAAGGCACTGTCTACGCCTGTTTGCATGGTTATCGGGTAAAAATAACATTTCTTTAGAAGAATATTCTAAACCAAACCGAATATAAACAATGGCCATCAGTATCTTTGCCTTTTTTTACCGGCAATGGCAAAAAGTAATCATATTCATAGAAGCATTACAGACACTAGCATAACCCGGAATATTCACGAATAAACATACTTATATACTTAAAATACTGATACTATATGATATAGCAGCACAAATTCATGATAGCCAAAGTTTGAGGTATTAAAAAGAGCGACGATATGTTCAGATGAGCTTCGTTGAAGTGAAAAAAACGCACTCAGAGTACCAAAAACACTCTTCCGTCACGTTTTGCCCTTCGCCTTGCTCAAAAAATATATCTTGGTGAATAATCTGGGTTAAAACATAAATTAGCGTGCATTTAGCTTAAAGAAGACTTTTCAAAACACCAATACTAAGCCGGCAAAATAGCCCGGCAGCTAGATTTCTTACCTGGAAAATTTTATACATATAATCCCTTAAGATTTTTTTAGAAGGAGCCGATAACAAAACATAGAAGAAAAAACTAAATATGGTAAGACTATGGAAGGTATCGCCAAATGTGTCACTTTAAGAATTCTTGTAGTAGAAGATTCCGTTGATGACTATGAATTACTTTTAAGAAGTATAAAAAAAGAAGGCTTTAAAATATACAGCCAAAGGGTTGATACAGAAGAAGCATTAATCAACGTACTTAATGAAGAATGGGATGTAATTATTTCAGACTTCTACCTGCCAGGATTTGACGGAATGACATCGTTAGAGCTTGTTCGTGAGAAAGATCCTTTAACTCCATTCATTTTGGTTTCAGGCCACGTATGCGAAAATATAGCCATAGAGGCTATAAAAAGTGGCGCTAATGATTATTTATTCAAAGATAATCTATTACGCTTAGGTCCAGCAATAACTAAAGGACTTGACGAAAAGCAATTAAAAATAAATCGGCTTACATCTGAGAAAAAAATTCGCGCTAATGAAAAAAATCTGAGGCTTGCTCATAAATTAGCAAGATCCGGTTATTGGGAATTTAATTATGAGACTCTAAAGTTCAGTTTTTCAGATGAGCTCAAAGAACTCCTAAACCTTGAAAAAAAATCTATTGAGCTAAGAGCATTTTTAAAATGGATACACCCAAAAGATGTAACGATCGTACTGTCTAAAATTAGAAATCTTAATAAATTAAATACAACTATAGATGTAAACTTCAGGTTATTACCTAGTATAAAACGAAATTTAATGTTTATTTCCGCCCGCTGTACTGTTGGCTTTGAAGATAATAAACCAACAGAAATACAAGGCATATTTCAAGATGTAACTGAGCATACTCTTTCGAAACAAACGGCCAAAAAAGCACTTGAAAGAAATAAACTGCTATTAACCGAAATGCATCACCGTGTGAAAAACAACCTGGCTACCATCACAAGTTTGCTCGAATTAGAAAAAATGTCATCAAATTGTAAGGTTACTGTAGATACATTGTCTCGCAATACCTACCATATATATAATATGGGAATCTTGCAGGAATTGCTTTACAAAAGTTCTGATTTTTCCAAAATCGCATTCAACCAATATTTGGAACGGCTAATTGAATTAACTGGAAAAAGTCATTTTCCTAATACTACTATTTCCATTACTACATCTTTTGATTCTATAGATATTGATATCTCAAATGCTTTTCCTGCCGCTATGATTGCAAGTGAAATCTTATCAAATTCATTTCAACATTCATTTGTTGATCAATCGGATAAAAGAATTCATATTTCATTAACCGAATCTGCTAATGAAATTAGTTTAATTGTTAAGGATAATGGTATTGGTATTGGAGAAAATTTTGATTATACAAAAAGTAACACTCCCGGCTTTTCTCTTATAAACATATTTATACAACAGCTTTCTGGTACTTTAAAAATATTAAATGACAATGGTACCTTGGCTATACTTACGTTTAAGAAATCTTCCAAAAAGAGTAAATCAATAAATGACTCTTTAAATTAAAATCTGACTGGATAAGGCTTATGAATAACAGAAAATTAAGAGTACTGGTAGTTGAAGACGAAATGATTCAATCTTTATACCTCAAAAAGACGCTCACTGCTTTGGGGTATGAGGTCATTGATTGCATTACTACCGGTGAAGATGCTGTCCTTAGTGCGATTGAAAATAAACCGGATTTTATTACTATGGATATTCAGTTAAGTGACGATATCGATGGGATTGATGCAACGCATGAAATTCAAAAAAAGGTGCCTATTCCAGTTATCTATATTACCGGCAATACAGACCATTTACATACTACACGGCTTCAGAGTACGTACTACCTAGACCTTCTTGCTAAACCGGCCTCCAGAGGCCAAATTCTAAATGCTCTGAATAAGTTTAAACCTGCATTTGGTGTAAATGGCCAAGCTATGGCTGTTTCCTGAATTAGCATAATCCCACTCTCTCAACGAAACTATTTCCTCATGGGTTTTTTATCCTCAGATAAGATATCCCATGAAATGAGCTTGGTTGTTTAATATAAATGGATTATCCCCGCATTTTCACGAATAAACATACTTATGTACGTACAGTACGTATACTATATAAAATAGCACAAATT
>REEL01000024.1 GCA_007695095.1 Chitinophagaceae bacterium
AGAAAAAAGATAAAAGAGAAAAAGGATATATTTCCTTTTTTAAAAGAAGTTTTTAAATTAGTTAAAGAGGGTTTATAATACTTTTTATTAATAAGAAAAATCCTCCTCTTTCTGTAATGCTGACGTCAGGAAGCATCTCCGTATTAATTAGGAGACTCTTCGCTGCCACTAAGAATGACAACCGGAGTCAGGTAGCTTCTCCTACATTTTCCATTTGACTTCATAAATACCTTCCTAACCCTTTTTTTTAGAAAAAAAGGGTTAACAAAAAAATCGCGGCTGAATTCCTCCTTGACCCGCTATGCTTTCAATTACTTCCTTGGGTCTTGGTCTTCTTGGAATTTGGGCTCTTGGGTCTTGCGAAGCTGAACTGAAAACACACCGCCCGGAGGATCTGCCGTCAGATTAATCTCAGCATCATTTTCACAAAATGTTGAAGGAATAGGATCAAAAACTACATTTAGTTGAGAGCCAACAGTTACCTGATTTACTATAGTATCATTACAAAAATCGTCATTTGTTACTACCAGTTTTACATCAAAAGTTCCGGGTTGAAAAAAAGTATGTGTAGGGTTCTGGCCGGTGCTGTTGTTTCCATCTCCAAAGCTCCACATATAATTAATAATATTTGTCCCCTGAGGCGTAGTTGACTGATCGTTAAAGGAAACCGGTTCACCCAAACATATAGAACCCGGTCCTGAAAAATTAGCCGATGGACATAAAATAACCACTGTAGAATCCTGATCTAAATATCCTTTTATGGCTAAATCATAAGGAGCATTTGTGCTGGCAGCGTCATTTTGAATTTGAGATCTGCCGGCACTACTGGAAGCGGCAAATCCATATAATCTGAATCTCACCTGACTATTTACATTACTTAAAGGATTACTCTGAAAAAAAACAGGTGTTGAAGCTGAGGAAGGCAAATTCCCAACAGTTCCATGAAAAACTTCCGTTTGAAAATTATCTGTACTACTTACCAACTCATAAAACTGAGGGCCGGTTTGAGTTTGTCTAATTGTCATATTCACTTCCGTGATATTCAATATATATCCGGGAGCAGGGCTGATAGTAAACTCAAAAAAAGTACTATCTAATATTGCATCTTTGGGATCCGGGCTTAAAGACCAGTTGGAAGCTCTGAAACAATTACTTAACGATTGAGGAACCAATCCGCTTCCTCTGGTCAGCAACCCGCTCTCAGTCGTATTTATGCCTTGTACCATAAACTGCGCCTGTGCAGATGGTGTATTCCCGGAAACACCTTGCATATTCCAGCCAACAATGACCTCAGGTGTTTGGGCAAAAACAGTTTGAAACCCAAAAAAAATGAAAAGAAAAAGAAATGAAATTCTCGTTAGCATAATTCAAATTCGTTTACTTGATAAAAATTGATGTTAAAAATATAGTGTTCCCATTTATCTTATTGTAAACTTAACATTATACAAGTTGTATTTCAAGAAAAAAAAAGTAAGTTTGTACGGTTTCTAAAGTAGTTATTTTTATCTTAAACTATGATTATTATGGACAAGAGACACCTTTCGTATGATTTGTATGAATTGATACAATCCCTCACTAAAAATGAAAAAATATATTTTAAACGGTATTCGAGTTTTCATGTAAAGGGAGAGATAAACAAATATGTTTTACTTTTTGACTGCTTAAACAAACAAAAAGAATTTAACCTGCAGCAAGCAATTGAAGAGGTGAATTTAAAAAAAAGTCAGTCCAGAAATATTAAGAAATATCTGTACGAACTGATTTTAAAATCTCTGGATCAATATCATTCATCCACTTCTATAGATGCTCAATTAGGCAGGCTTTTGTGTCAAATCGAGATATTGATGAACAAAAACTTATCTGAACATGCAGAAGTGCTTATTCAAAAAGGCATTTCAATGGCTGAGAAGTATGGGAAAAGTAACTATAAGTTGGAGTTTTTAAATTGGAAAAAAAGAGTTTTTGAAGTAAACAGTTTTTCTAAAAACTCCATGGAAGAAATTAAAGACTTAGTTGATGCCTGTAAAAACACACTGAATACCATACATGAAGAAGAAGACTTTTGGCTGCTAAAAGTTCATTCCTATTGGTTAGTAACAAAAAAGGGAGGGTTTATTGATGAAGAATTTAATAAGGTTTTTGAAATGCACTCCTTAGAAAAAGATAAAAATTTAACTTTCAAAGAAAGTTCCTTTAAAACCAGACTTCATTATTTGTCATCTATCGCTAACCTCCACAGTTACAAGGGTGAATGGTCAAAAGTATTGAATACCAGAAGGAAAATTGTAAGCCTTTTTGAAGAAAATCCGGATCTTCTCAAAGCGAATATTCATTCATATATTGGTGCTCTGTATAATTTATTGGTTGCATTTTTTAATTTAAGATTATATGAAAATGAGGTGTATGAAACGATAAATAAAATAAATCTTGCCCCGGAAACATTTTTCAAAAATAAAGCGGTTCCCGAAAGCATTCAATTGCAAATCTTTAGTTACACCGGAACTATAGAGCCGGCCATTTTAGCAAATACAGGTCAATGGGAGAAAGCAATACAAAGAATCAAGGTTGTGCAAGACGGTCTTCTAAAATTTGAAAATAAAATTAACCGCTTTCTAAAGCTTGTGATACTTTACAATATATCATACATACATTTTGCTTACGGTAATCTGGAAGAATCTGACCGCTGGATTGACATTATGATTTATGATACAGAAACAACTACCGGAGATCAGTATTACATACAGGCCAGAATTTTAAAATTGATTATACAGTTTGAAATGGGCAATTATTTTCTTTTTGACTACATGACAAAATCTACCAAACGTTATGTGTTAAAGAGAAGGCATCAGTATAAATATGAGGCATGTTTAATCAACTTTTTTTTAACATTTAACAAAAGTCACTTTTCAAAGCACGACATCCCGGTTTCTTTTAAAAAGCTAAAGCAGGAGCTGATTTTAATAAAAAACGACCCTATGGAAAAGCTTGCTATGAGTTATTTTGATTTTGAATGCTGGTGTGACAGCCACATAAAAAACATTTCCTACAAATTACTTTTCAACAAAGAGAAATAATGAAATAGTTTTGAAAAACAATCACTGCTTTTTTAAAGTCAAAGTTTTGAATAATACCTTTGCAATATGAAAAATAAAAAATATAAATTCGGTACGAAAGCTATTCATGCAGGTATCAGACCTGATTCTGTAACCGGTGCAATAATGACTCCTATTTATCAAACATCTACTTATGTTCAGGAGGCAGTTGGTGTTCATAAAGGTTTTGAGTATTCACGAACACAAAATCCGACCAGAGCTGTTTTAGAAGAAAATCTAGCTGCATTGGAAAATGGCAATTTTGCTGTTTGCTTTGCCAGTGGTATGGCTGCTATTGATACGATTATAAAGCTTTGTAAACCCGGCGATGAAATTGTAGTTACTAATGACTTATATGGAGGCACTTACCGGGTTTTCAGCAAAGTATATGCTGACTATGGATTAATTTTTCACTATGTAGACATGAGAAACTTGGATGAAGTACCTAAAAAAATAAACAGCAAAACAAAATTAATTTGGGCAGAAACGCCTACAAATCCAATGTTAAGCATAATTGATATTAAATCACTGTCTGAGATTGCTCATAAAAACAATTGTCTGCTGTGCGTTGATAACACTTTTGCTACGCCATATTTACAAAACCCATTAGACTTAGGCGCAGATTTAGTTATTCACTCCGGAACCAAGTATTTGGGAGGACATTCTGATGTGGTGCATGGGGCTGTTATAGGAAAGGATATGGAAATTTATGATAAGCTTTCTTTTTATCAGAACAGTTGTGGCGGGGTTCCCGGTCCTCAGGATTGCTTTTTGATGCTGAGAGGTATCAAAACCTTACATATTCGAATGGACAGACACAGTGAAAATGCTATAAAAATTGCAGAATTTTTAATGGGGCATGAAAAAGTTGACGGTGTTTTTTATCCGGGTTTAAAAGATCATCCAAATCATGCTATAGCGACTTCTCAAATGAAGAAATTCGGCGGTATGCTGTCTTTCAAATTGAAAAATGCTGATTTAGAGGAAACTATGATGTTTTGTAAGCAAACGAAATTATTTGCTTTAGCAGAATCTCTGGGAGGAGTTGAGTCATTAATTGGTCATCCGGCTACTATGACTCATGCGGCTATACCGCAATCAGAAAGAGAGAAGTCCGGCATCTCGAATAACCTTATCCGTTTAAGTGTGGGTATTGAAGATGTTGAAGATTTAATAAATGACTTACGAGAAGCTTTAGAAAAATAAAGCTTTTAATAAACTATAAATCCCGGATTTAGTAGGTCTTCTTTATTGAACAATAGAACATCTGAATGAAGAAATCAGAAATTAGAACGTTACTAAAATT
>REEL01000025.1 GCA_007695095.1 Chitinophagaceae bacterium
CCGTAATCATACCAGTTCAACCCAAAATCATCCTGGTACTCTTTGCCGTTGTAGAGGTAGCGGTTTTGGTAGGTATCATTCTCTATGGGCAGGGCAAAACTCTGGGAAGGGATGGCCATGCCGAAGGGGTAATAATGTGTTGCCTGGGCTTTGATGATGGTGGTGCCGTCCGTCATTGGGGGTTGAAGCTTTTTGTTGAGACAA
Organism: Chitinophagaceae bacterium; assembly: GCA_007695095.1. Classification (NCBI taxonomy): domain Bacteria; kingdom Pseudomonadati; phylum Bacteroidota; class Chitinophagia; order Chitinophagales; family Chitinophagaceae; species Chitinophagaceae bacterium. The sequence goes on from REEL01000025.1 coordinate 205, forward strand.
ATATAAGGAAAGAATGGGTTTTAATATTTCTTTTTTTCTCGCCTTACTTTTGCCTTGACGCAAAAGTAACAAAAGGTCAAGGCTTCGCAGGTTGCCCGACAAAACTGCGGTCTCTTCGCTGAAAGATTTGAAGGCCATGCAAAAATCTTTCTACATTTTTTCCTGGCTTTTGTGGGTGCATGGCAGCAAATCTTTTTAACCGCTCCGTTCCTTGTTTTGTTACCGGGAAACCTGCAAGGCCGGGGGCGTTCTCTTAGGCCTGTTTAGCGGGTTGAATTTTTTATAGAATTTAAATTATCAAACAGGCAGTACATCAGCAATAACCCGGTTGTGTGGGCCATCGATAAATATTTCAACTGTAGCCCGTTGCAGAGACGTGCCTGCACGGCACGTCTCCCATACATCCCTGCCGAAATCCTGTAGAGACGCGCATTCCGGCGCGTCTCTGGAATTATAAAGAAACAATGATTATTGAATTGCTGATTTAATGATAGCCAGAGCAAATTTTGTAATTTTCCTTTTTATATAATTGTTCTTCACTTGACACTCCAAAAAGCAAAAATTAATAATTTTCAGAAGCTCTTTTAGATTCCTCATTAAGGATCAAATTGACATTATGCTTTTCTATATCTGTTAGTAAATGATCTACATTTTCAAAACTAGGATTATACCACATTTGTTGAGAAAAATATTTTCTTAAATCATCTGATTTAAAAATGTATCCATGGTTTGCGAAGATTTCGTTTCTCATTAATCTTAACTCTTTTGCTGAAAACTCTTTCAACATATTTGGATTGAGTTTATAAACAGACAAGGTTGCATACTTTCGCACTGAATTAACTGATAAGTTATCCAAATCTAATGGTTCGGTTACAGAATAGCCAAATCCATTGTAGATGCCACTTAAGGGGTAGTTCAATATTTCAATTATAAGGCTTTTTAATTTCTTTTCCAGATCATAATCTCTCTCAACTACCTCTGAAACTGAGTATATCCTTAATAATTCATTTATACTATTTTTATAGACATCTGCGTGTTTCGAGAAAGGCTCTTCTGAGGATAGCTTTTGAATATGATAGGAAAACCCTCCGATTATGAAATGTTTATCTCCGTGAATATTACCAAATATATAAGCAGAATTTGATTCGATAAATCCAAGTTTCTTTATGTTTTGATCACTTCTCTTAAAAATAAGAAAGCCATCGCATATATTTGGTCTTCTGTTTACTCTAAAAATTAAAAGATTTTTAAACTTGTAGCAGATATCCTTTCCGAAAATATCTAATTCATAATCGCCTTGATCAAACTCAAGGATTTTATTTCCGTTAGTGAAAATCTCGATTGAAGAAAAATATTCAAATTTATCTTTTAAAACAATAGAATCTATTCCATCAACCTGGTAAATAATAACTCCGAATGAGGAAGATAGATCATAATTGTATTTTTCAATTGGTACAATCAACTCATTTTTATAATCTATTTGAGCATTAACTCTTAGAATTAGCCCACAAATCAACAAAGACAAAATTATTTTATTCATATCCAAGCTTGTTTAGTATTTTTATTCTTTTCCAAATTTTCTGGCACTATCATATGTTTCCCAATAAGAACCAATATATCCGAATTCACCGGGATTTTTTCTTCCAGATTGAAAAACTGAAGATGGTAATGAAAGTGTTATGGGGTATTTCCTTTCTTTTCTTTGAGGAGCATTAGCAGTAAATATAAATTCTTCTAAATCTTTTTTTGGTAAATAAATTTTATTATCTTGATTTCCAATATATTTGTAGAAAACTATTGAGAATGGATCAACATCAGAACCCCATCCCCAATTAATAGACTGCCTGTCTGATCTTTGATTGGCTTCCAAACTTTCAGGAACAAATAAAGCTGACTTATCCGATTTAAACAGTTGTCCCCATTTGCCTGCTCTAGCCCCACGGCCTGGCCTTAAAACATTAACATGACCGTGAACTGTACCTTTCTTTGACCCAATAATAAAATAACCTTCATTTGCTTTTTCTTGTAAGCTAATAAAATCCGATTCATTATTTACAATAATTTTTTCCCAATTTCCCGTATCTTCATCCATACGATCAATCATATCATTTGCCTGACCAAGCACCTTATATCCAATTAAAGTTACCATTACATCCTGAACTGCAGTATTGCATGTTAAGCTGCTAATATCTGTATTAGAATAGGCTAAATTTATTGCTTCTCTAAGTTTATTAGGGTCAAATGGAAATAAACCGATTAAATCAATCATCCTAATTGGATTATTTAATGCATAGACATAAGGACTAGCATATTTTAATCTTTCGGTGATAGGGTCAACACTATGCCAGCGTGCTATCTGCGGGTCATAAAACCGTGCCCCGTAATCATGCCAATTCATAATAATAAATCATCATACCATTAAGATGTGACTTAATATTCATAAACATGCAAAAAAAGTTTTTCTTCTTCAAGTGAAATTGTAAAGAACGCAAGATATATATCACTACAATCAATATTTCTTCCAAAAGCACTTCCAAAAGTCTGGCCAACTTCAAACCCTATTGGCACTTCATATTTCTTATCGTTGCAAAAATAAAAAGGCTTGCCGGCAATCTCAATTTTTTTACCCCTTAACGATGTAATCCACTCCCGGTATTCAGAATGGTTTTTAAAACTTAGAGTATCATATGAAAAGTTGAGCTGATCATCAATATGCAATCTTCTTTGAAAGATTTTTGTTTTTTCATCAACAACATATTCTGATGGTCTGGTTTTTTCATCGATGATAAAATCATTCCTTCCGTCAGAAAATACTATTAATTTCTCTCCACGGTCTGAATTCAAGTAATTATTGTTTTGATGACTATCAGGGAAGAAAAAACTATCAACATTTTGCAGATCTAAAGTCAATCTAAAGACTTTATTTCGATGAGTTATTAAATATAACAAGCCATTGAAAAAAGCAATTTCCTGTAAATAAAACTCGAACCTTTCGTTTTCCAATGGGTTGCTTGAAATCATAAAACCACTTTTCAAACATATTTTTTTGATATTTCCATGGACAGGATCACTTAAATAAGCAAAATCACCGACTATTTTAATAGCTTCAATTGAAACTGCTTCGGGAGTAAATATTAAACCCAGAGAGTCTCGGTTTTCACTTGTTAAATTAAAAACCATTTCCCGTTTTAATTTCAACGCTTTAAAAGTTGGGTCTGTAATTTTTGAATCTTGAAAAAAATCTGATAATGGAACTTCTTCTTCCTTTATTATATGCTTTTTGTAAATTATATCGTCAATATCTTTATCCACTTGATTTCTTATATTTGTTTCAGACCCACCGCCTGTGGATCTCTGATTATCACAACCATTAAACAACAATACACCAATTGTAAATGCAATTAATAGTCTCACATTTAAAAAAGGAAAGTATACCCTTATATATATTAGAATTATAACCAAGGTTTCTGAAATGTTTTTTTTCATATTATAAGTTTTATCAAAAAGACCGTGAATCCTACTCATCTTTAATCTTCCCTTCCAAAAGCTCTTGTTCTGTCATAAGTATCCCAATATGAGCCTATGTATCCAAAATCGCCAGGTGCTAAACGGCCTTGTTGAGCTCCCGAATATTTGATTTGCGGTATTGGGGGTTTATTTCTACTGTTTTCTGGACCTTTTGCCGATACTACAACTTCTTCTAAATCCATATTATACAACCTGTCTTCCTCGTCCCATTCCCAGGCCCAAACCCCTCTTAACCAAAAAGCATTTTGTAAATTATCCTTAGATAGGTCATAATAATCTTCTGTGGCACCTTTTGATGATCGTGCATGTATAAACCAAAATCCAATAAGTTTACCATCAACAATATGTGGTTTTGAAACCATCCCAATATGATCATAGATGCCATCTGGTCCTTGCCTTTCGGATCTAGTCGTTTTAAAAGTAACCAAATCACCAGGCAACATACTTTCTCTTCTAATTGGCCTTGACATATTTACTAGTCTTGGCACACCACGCTGCCATTGCCCAATGCCAGATATATTCCTAAAGTCTTCTTTTCCTGCAGCGATCAAACCGGCACCAACCAAAGCAGAGCAGTCCATTGTAGAATAAGGTGTCCCTAATTTACCTCGAACAAATTGTAAGGCTGTGATCCTTTCCTCTTCTGTCAACCCAAATGCATCAATAAATCTCATTGGGTTATTTAAACCATAGCGATATGGAGTAATATGATAATACAACTCCGCCAACGGGTCCACACTATGCCACCGTGCAATCTGCGGGTCATAAAACCGTGC
>REEL01000026.1 GCA_007695095.1 Chitinophagaceae bacterium
TCAGATGTTCTATTGTTCAAGTAAACCATTCCTTTTTTGTGCAATGGGTCATCCAAAATCAAAAACTTTTACCAACTTTCTACATTCTTTTTGGCTGTTGTAAACTCCTCCAGGATTTCTTTAAACACTTCTGCTGCCGGCTTAATGCTTTTAATTTGGGCAGAAATTTGACCAATTTCAAGTTCACCTTCATCCAGGTCTCCTTCAAACATTCCTTTTTTAGCTCTGGCTCTACCCAGTATTTCTGATAGCTTTTCCTTTCCTGAACAAGCCTCTTCAGCCTCTTTGACAGCCTCGTAAAACTTGTTTTTTATTAATCTTACAGGGGTTAATTGTTTTAAAGTTAAAATGGTATCTCCCTCATTTGCCTCCACAACTTTCAGCTTAAAGTTATCGTGGCCGGAAGATTCCGGGGTTGCTACAAAACGAGACCCTATCTGAACCGCATCAGCGCCCAAAACCATTGCCGCCAGCATTGACTTCCCGGTTCCTATTCCTCCGGCTGCTATCAGTGGAATATCAATGGCCTCTCGCACTAAAGGAATTAAACACATAGTTGTAGTTTCCTCCCTGCCGTTATGGCCACCGGCTTCAAATCCCTCTGCAACAACAGCATCAACTCCTGCCTGCTGACTTTTAACCGCAAATTTTGCACTTGAAACTACATGAACAACTTTAATTCCTTTGTCCTTCAGAAAAGACGTCCACGTTTTAGGATTACCCGCAGAGGTAAACACAATCGGCACGCCTTCTTCAGCTATTATTTGCATATGTTTATCAATATCGGGATATAGTAGAGGAACATTTACAGCAAAAGGCTTTTGAGTTGCGGCTTTGCACTTTTGAATGTGCAATCTGAGTACTTCCGGATACATTGACCCGGAACCGATAATACCTAATCCACCTGAATTACTGACAGCAGAAGCCAACTCCCATCCGGAACACCATATCATTCCTGCCTGTATTATCGGGTATTGAATTTGTAAAAGCCGGGTTACTCTCGTTTCCATAATCAAAATTTATTGCTAAACTAAAAAGAATAATAGAAAACAAATATTTTTGAGAGATACACTTTCACTACACTTTGCTTAAAAATGGAAATTCATTTTTTCATATCAATTCATTAAGCAAGTGCAATTCTTTTGTTCATTTATGAATAATTGTTGATTTTTGTATTAAATATTAAAAAAATGACTGAAATAGAAATTAAAATTGCTTCTGATTTAAAGCAAGCTATGCTTCAAAAAGATACATCTAAGCTAAGAACTTTACGCGCTGTTAAGGCTGCTTTCACACAAGCGAAAACTGAAAAAGGTGCAGATAAAGAACTAAGTGAAGATAAAGCACTTAAGATTTTGCAAAAACTTTTAAAACAAAGACAGGAGTCTAAAGAAATTTTTGATCAGCAAAACAGAACCGACCTGGCACAAAAAGAGTCGGAAGAAATTGATATCATTAAAAATTACTTGCCGGAAACGCTTTCAGCAGAAGAAACTGAAAAAATTGTTATTGAAATAGTTAAAGAAACCGGAGCCGAAAGTATGAAAGACATGGGTAAAGTAATGAAAATTGCCGGAGAAAAATTAAGTGGAAGAGCTGATACCAAAATTTTAGCCGATATTGTAAAGAAATTACTCAGTTAATGATTTTTGATATCCTTTTTTTTATCATCATTCTCTACGGCTTTTATATGGGCTATAAAAAAGGGCTTATATATTCCATTTTTGGTTTTTTTGCATTATTTATATCAATTACCCTGGCCCTAAAATTCGGTTTTTTGGCTGCTGAAGTGTTAAATGAAAGATTTGAAATTCAGGCTTCTTATTTACCCTTTTTAGGGTTTTTAGTAATCTTTTTGATAACATTAGTTTTAGTTTATGCTTTAAGCAAGATAATAGAAGGTTTTATTAATTTAGTCTTCTTGGGTTGGCTAAATCGTTTAACCGGTGGTTTTCTTTGGGCGGTAATACTGCTCTTTGTTTACAGCGCTGTTTTGTGGATGACAAATCAGGCCGGATTCATCTCGGCAGACTGGAAAATTAATTCTAAAACAGTTGGCAGCAGTCTGGAATTCGCGCCCAAATTAATGGGTATTTTCGGTGAGGTATTCCCTTTTATGAAAAGTTTATTTTCAGACATTGAACAGTTAATTATTGACTTTGCTTCTAATAAAAATAATAATCTCTAAGCATGATATTGATAATTGATAATTTTGATTCTTTTACCTTCAATCTTGCCGATTATTTCCACAAATGTGGGATAAGCACATCTGTTGTATCTTATGATGCATTTGAGATGAGTATGCTTTCATCTGCTGAGGCTGTTGTTTTTTCTCCGGGACCGGGCCACCCGGATGAATATCCAGTTTTATTTGAAATTTTAAATACACTTCCGGCTGACAAAGCATTGCTTGGCGTTTGCCTTGGACATCAGATTATTTGTAAGCATTTTGGTTGGAATATTAAAAAGGCTAAACAACCAATGCACGGAAAAACCAGCATTATTCATTTGAACCCCCATCCAATATGGGAAACCCTAAATCATGAAACTGAAGTCATGCGTTACCATTCCTTAATTGCAGAACCGTCAAATAATGCTTCTGACTTAGAAATTATCGCTCAAACAGACGAAAAAGAAGTTATGGCAGTAGCTCATAAAAATAAAAACATCATTGGATTGCAGTTTCATCCCGAATCAATTCTTAGCTTTAGCGGTCTTAAAATGATTAAAAACTGGTCAAACTACTACTTAAAAAAGAAATTTAATCTTAGTTTGCAATCAATTAAAGCTTAATTAGGCTTTTATTTAAGGATTATTATAAATTTGGAGTTTAACCACTAAAAATATCTACATGAATTACAACATCAAAACCGATGGTAAATTCAATTATATTGAAGAAGGAGAAGGCCCTACTATAGTTTTGTTACACGGCTTGTTTGGTGCGCTGAGTAATTTTGCTCATGTATTGGATTACTTTACACCTAAAATGAAAGTTTGTATTCCCTTACTGCCTTTATTTGATTTGCCTCTTAATGAAACTTCGGTAATTGGTATGGTGAAACATATTGAAGAGTTTCTGGAAAAAAGAGGTTATGATGATGTTATCGTTTTAGGAAATTCTTTGGGCGGACATATTGCTTTACTGTTCACTTTGCAGAATATGGACAAAGTAAGGACAATGGTTTTAACCGGAAGCAGCGGACTTTTTGAAAGTGCTTTAGGCGATACGTATCCTAAAAAAAGTGATTATACTTATATCAAAGATAAAACCGAATATACTTTTTACGACCCCAAAACAGCCACTAAGGCATTGGTAGATGAGGTATATGAAATCGTAAATAACAGAAACAAAGCCATAAGAGTTATTTATCTGGCAAAATCAGCAATGAGACACAACTTAAAAGATGACTTACCTAAAATCACAACAAATACGCTTTTAATCTGGGGGAAAAATGACAGAATCACACCCCCTTTTGTCGCTGAGGAATTTCTCAAACAATTACCCAATGCACAATTAGATTTTATAAATCAATGCGGTCATGCAGCCATGATGGAAAAACCTGATGAGTTTAACAAACATTTAGAAGATTTTCTCGTTAAACATAATATCATAAAACCTTAGTATGCTCGCAACAGATTTAGTTTCTCAAATAGTGTCACCTCTCAAAACTTCCGACACAGGTGCAAAAGCACTTAAGTGGATGAGTGAGTTTGGAGTGAGGCATTTACCTATAGTTAACGAAAAGCAATTTTTAGGTTTAATATCTGAGGATGACATACTGGACTTAAGCGAATCTGAAGAGGCTCTCGGCAATCACAGACTTTCACTTTGGAAGCCTTTCGTTTACGAAGACCTTCATATATATGATGTAATTCGTAACATGGTTGATATGAAACTAACCCTTATTCCGGTTATTGATCGTGAAGAAAACTATACGGGTATTATCTTATTGGAAGATTTACTTCAGTTTTTTGCTACTTTCAATTCCATACAGGAAAATGGAGGTGTACTAGTTTTGGAAGTTAACGTAAGGGACTATTCATTAACTGAAATTTCAAGAATTGCTGAATCCGGTGATGCCATTATTCTTTCTTCAAATGTCCGGTCATTTCCTGATAAATCAAACCTCGAAGTAATTATAAAAACAAACAAAGAGGACTTAAAACCTGTAATAGCTGCTTTTGAAAGGTTTGAATACAAAGTAAAAGCATACTATCACCATTCTGAAGATACTGAGGACATGAAAAACAGAGTCGACTCCTTCTTTAATTACCTGAATGTTTAATCTTCCTGCTTTTTTTTGATTCAGCATCTTTATTATGATGACTGAAAAATACGTATTACTTTCCTGTTCTGCCTTTGATTAATGTGGATTTTGTGTTTTAGGCGTGTTGGGTAGTAGGGGATTGTCCAATAAAACCGGAACACTTAGACTGTAAAAAGTAAATAGACAGAGAACAGTCTCACACCTTTCTGTCACGCTGACGATAGGAAGCATCTCCGGATTAATTTGGAGATATCTCAATACATTTGCCATTTGACATTTT
>REEL01000027.1 GCA_007695095.1 Chitinophagaceae bacterium
ATATTGTTTCTTGCTCATAAATCTTCCTTTTGAGTTTGATATGTTTCCCCATCCTCAGCCACCATCCCCAATTCTTCTTCTATCTCCTCATCCCGATAGCTATCGGGATCCTCTTCCACAATCTCAGGCACCTCATACCCCCGCACATCTATCTTACCCGTTACCGCTTCGGCTATCAAGGCGGTTTTGTATTCTTCGGTTAATGCCAATTCTTTTTCGATTTTGGAAATAGTGGTGTTGATGATGGCGGTTTCTTGTTTTATGTAGGAAACGATTTGTTGTTGTTCTATAAGTGGTGGCACTAAGCACTTCACATTAATCAATTTATCTTTTGTTAAATGAGCAATGCTTACTCTATTTACAATAGAATCAAAACCTCCTTTTTTCCCATAACTGTTAAATAAGTAAAGAAAATAGTGGTTTAAATTTCCTTCATTGATTGTTACTTTATGGGCTGAGTTTTGAATGTAACATTCTTCTAATTGATTATTCCACATACAGGTTTTACCAACTTCGCCACCTTCACTCAAAATTAAATCCCCTTTTTTAAGTCGGTACGTTTCTAACTCTGAACTAGAGAACCACATTTCTTCAACATCAGAAAAATCGACATTCAGCCATTGAATATTTTTAGATTTTAGATATGGTCTTTTAAAGTAGCCTCCTTTATCCTCATTACATAGCATTTTTCCTAATACAGCATTAGCCAAATACTTCAACTTCCTCACCTCCCAATGCTCCGGAATATCCCCCAACCATTCTATACCGCTATCTTTCATTTTCACATTGGCATCTAATCCTGCCTTCGCTGCCGCTTCGGCAGGCAGGCCTTTGGTAACGGCTTGGTTGATGATGGCGGCTTTTTGCTCGTTGAGTAGTTTGATCAGTTGCTTTTTCTTTTGGATAAAGCGGTTGATTTTTGCCAGTTTGTAATCTAAAAAGCGGGCAATGGCGGTTTGTTCTTGTTTGGGGGGACATACACCAAATGCATTTTGCAAATCATAAACGCCCAGCCCCACTCGTGTCACACCATTTGAGCAAATCTCAAATTGAGAGTTAAATCTTTTATGTTGGAATAACCTAAAAATATATTTTCCATCAATAAATTCATAAGATCTTATAATTGATAAGTGATAGCCACAAATTACATTTTCTAAATCTTCAATTACAAATGCTGGAACAGCAATATCATTCGCAGTTTCTGAATCTTTTGTGATTATTACATCTCCTGAAAGTAATTTGAATTTTTCTATTTGTTCATCAGAAGCTGATGCAATCATAAACTGCATACTATTTCTAATAAAATCATTTTTGTAAACATCTGTATAGTTACAAAGGCGTACTTTTTTCTCACCTTCCTTGGAATGTTTATCTACATTACTGGGGAAGCAATCCGCTAAATACTTCAACTTTCTTACTTCCCAATGCTCAGGAATTTCCCCCAGCCATGGGATGCCGCTGTTTTTATATTTCGGATATGAATTATATTTTGCCATTCAATTTGTCTTTAAACCAATTTTCGGGGTTGTTGATGATGTAATTAGCAATTCTGGTGTATTCCTGTTTGTTTCTGATGATGTGGTCGTTATAATTGGGTTGAAAAAAATGATTGTTTCGGTTGTATTTGGGTATGTCCAAATGATGTTCATCTATATAATCATCAATTTTTGTATTGACGGCCGATTTAAAACCTGCCATGAATGATGAAATGGATTTGGGTAATCGTATGGGGGAATTGCGTTTGATGGATAATGATTCGGATTTGGTTGTTTCCATTTGTTCGTTCGGTTCGTTCGGTAGATACGCACGGCCGTGCGTATCTACGTACGTATCCCGATCCATCACATCATCACCAACCAAATCATCCCGATTTTCATTATAAATTTCAACAATGGTGTGTAAATGATTGGGCATTATTACAAATTCGTGCAAAAATAATTCATTTCGAATTTCAAATGATTTAAACCATTCCTGTTCCACGATTTTGCCAAAATCGGATAATTCCATTTGTACAGACGCACGGCCGTTCGTCTGTACAATTTTACCCAAATTACATTCCCTGTTTTGGGTTACAATGGTCAAAAAATACAGCGCATCTGCCGAATAATCCCAATTGGGTTTTCGGTGTGATGCTATGCGATATTTATTTTGAAATTTTTCTGACATATTTCAGTTTTCAATTCTTGCGACAGTGTCGCAATTATTCAATAATCTCTTTTAACAAACCATCTGTTTCCTTTTCTAAAGCCAAAATATCATTGGCAATGTCCGATAGTGCTCTCAATGGCTCATATTGATAAAAATATTTATTGAAGGCTATTTCGTAGCCCACTTTCATTTTGTCTTTGTCATACCAAGCACCCACAGCAAAAGGTAGTACTTCCCTATTGAAATACTCATCTATCAGGATATTGCGTGCAATGCCTTTACGCATTGGTACATTTTCCGTGTCTTTTAAACTGCTATCGCTTTTGGGTTTGCCTTTGCTGTCTTTGACAATATTGCCTTTTTCATCTCTTTCAGGTTGGTGTACCGTGATTTGATAAAAGCCAAAATCTTCATTGTTGAAAATTTTGCTGTATTCTTTTCCTGCCTGTCCGGCAGGCAGGTCTTCAAAAGCGAAGTACATTTCTTGTATCATTTGAATATGTTGGGCAGTGAGTTCAACTCTTTTACTACCCAAACTTTTTCGCATTTTCTGATAAAAACCTTCCGAGGAAGCATTAATTAATTGCACTTTGCCTTTTCTGCGTTCTTCTTTTACATTGGTCAAAAACCAGATATAGGTGGTAATGCCTGTGTTGTAGAACATATCATTCGGCAACTGGATGATACATTCTAACAAATCATTTTCCAGTATGTATTGACGAATACCGCTTTCACTACTACCTGCATCTCCTGTAAACAAAGCCGAACCATTGTGAACGGAAGCTATACGGCTACCACTGTCTTTCGGGTCTTTCATTTTTGAAAGCATATGCAGCATAAACATCAATTGTCCGTCATTGCTGCGGGATGTCAAACTGGTTTCCACCGGTTCGCCTTTGAAGTTTTTTATCTTTAGGTTAAAACGTTTGTCTTTAATCTCTACTTTTTTGCCTGTACCTACATTTAGATTTTCCATATCCTGCTTCCAGGTAGTGCCATAAGGCGGATTGGTGAGCATAAAATTGAATTTCAAATCAGGGTCAAAACCGTATTCGCTCAAGGTAGAACCAAACTTGATTTTGTCGGGGTCTTCATTTTTGAGCAACATATCGGATTTACAGGTTGCGTACATTTCGCCTGTATTTTCCTGCCCGTACAAGTGGAAAGTAGCTGTTGATTTGATTTCTCCTTCCGGGTCGGTGGCAAATATTTTGGATTGCGTGAGCATAGCACCCGAACCCGCACAAGGGTCATACACCAAGAAAGTGCCTTTTTGGATTTTATCTTTTACCGGCAAATACACCAAATGTGTCATCAATTCAATGATTTCCCGTGGTGTGAAATGTCGCCCTGCGGCTGCATTGGTTTTTTCATTGAACCTGCGAATCAAGTCCTCAAACATATAGCCCATTGCCATTGGCGAGATTTTGTCGGGGCTTAGCTCTACTTTCGGATTGCAGAATTTCTCTATCAAGGAAAAAGTAATACCTGTTTCTTCAAAGGTCTTTAACTGATTGCGAAACTTGAATTTGGAAATGATGTCCTGCACATTTTCCGAAAAGCCATTGAGATAGTCCAAAAAGTTGGCATCAATATTCTTGGGGTCGTCCAAGAGTTTTTTCATTGTGTAAGGCGAAGTGTTGTAAAACGCCAAACCACTTCCGTGTAAATCGCTGGTCAATAGTCCGGAAACATTGTCAATCTTGCTTTTAAACTCGTTGTGGGTTTTCAGCACCTTGTCTTTGGTCGGTTCTAATGCCAAGTCCAAACGTCTTAAAACCGTCATCGGAAGGATAACATCCTGATACTGATTTTCAAGAAATTTATTAATCAATACATCATCTGCAACCGTCCAAATGAAGTTGATGATAGATTGTAGGTTTTGTGTGTTTAAGTTCATATTTATTTTCTTCTTTCTTTTCGTTTATTGTTCGTTTTGTCGAGCGTTGGTCAAAAAAACAGCTCTTTTGGTTTTTCAGCATTGGCTTTGTGTGTCGACAAAAACCAAATGTGCTGTTTGTGCAGTCGGCTTTCTTAGCATGTTACCTAACGTTCCTGGGATAGCCACACTAGCGGATTTGCGGGCCGCTCCCCTGTCCACCGCTGCAAAAGCCCACGCGTAGTAGCGAACATAAAACTACAGCCAAGTCCCGCTATTGTAGGCTATACCAATGTTCAAGTGACACCCTTCGGGTAGCTTTAGTGGGTAAATATAACTAAATTAGTAGATTTAATTCACCTTAAACTTTATTAATCATGAAAAAAAAAGGATTAAACAATGAAGCTGCTGCAAGCTTGCAGCAATTGGAAAAAGTAATGGAAGCCGGTATATACATACAATAAGGTGTACCGGTATTTACAAATCAAAAATGCAACAATATCATCATGAGAAACAGGCTACTTTCTCCCAAGAGGTGTCGCTGAACATTTATG
>REEL01000028.1 GCA_007695095.1 Chitinophagaceae bacterium
TCACCTTTACATTGATTACAAATTACGTAAGTATTTCCCACAGAGTTTCCGACCCGAATGCCCGTTGTTTTAGCATAAAATACACCTAAATAATCATTTTTAGTCATAATTATTTCATTCCCTCCAATGGTTGTACTTAAACTTCCGTTATTTATTTTTTCAATGCCAATCCTGTAATTATTAATATCATTTTCTGTAATTTGTAAGATATGCGGTAAACCTTGTTGAGGTTCTGAGTCCAAGTTAAATTCCGGCAAACCATTAAAAACAATACCTTTCCCTAAGTTAAAACTATATTGCACATCAATATCATTTTCATTAACAAAAATTGTGAGCTGTTTTAATTCGTGAAGTAAAATTCCTGTTGTCTGGCATCTTACAATTTGATTTCCGTCAATATTAACCGTTCCAATCCAAAACCCATTATATAACCAAATGCCATTGTCAAAATCAGAAATTTCTGTATCTTCTATATTTATATTTGCATATCCTTCAACATAAATCCCTGTATTTCTCCCTTCGAGCTGAACATTTTTTTGTAAATCACCTAAAACGCTGATGCTTCTGATTCCTGAAGTCTCCCTACTTGCAACTATGCCATAATCTAAATCTACTCCGGTTATGTGGTAAATATCAACATTTGAATTAATTACATGCACAGCAGTATCAATATTATCAAAATGTATATGGTGGTTGATATTGTCCTCTATAACAAAATCTTCATTGTCAATAATTTCGATTCCTATTGCACTATTTTCTCCATAAAAGGGATCTAATAATCCGTTGTCTGTATAAAAGTTTACATTTCGCATAAAGTGATTATGTGATAAATGATAAGGCATGACTCTTACGTTTACAAAATTATCAATAAAATCTGAGTTATGTAAATTAAAATAAGCACCGTTTTCCGATTTAATAGCTTCTTGAGCATCTTTTATCGTAGAAGTTTCTACATACAAACTGCCGCCATCTTGCACTTTAATGCCATCCCACATATAAGGGCAACCTGATTGCAATGTTGAATGTCTAATCACGTGTAAAACACTTCCGCTTTGGACTTCTATACGGGCATCCGGACCGAATAAAACATTTGGAGCAGTCTGAAAAGTAAAATCCACGTCAATTGTAAATACCCCGTTAAATAAAATTGGCTGTGATGAAGCATAGGTATTATTAGTTAAACTTAAATCGCTTATTACTTCAGAAGCTAAAGCGTTACAAAAAATGTGATTAATGTCTAAAATACACTGTGGTTGAAATTCAATTAGGATACTATTTGTACATCCATTTTGGTCTTCTACAAAAAGTTCAACACTTGCATAAGAGGATATGTCATTTCCAACTATATAAACATTATTACCATCCATTGATGCTTTTGTTATATTGTTATAGTTGTCAAAATAATATGTAAAGTTAGAGTCGAAGTTTAATACTTCTATAAATATTTCATTATCACAAAGAATAGGAGAATACTCTTCAAGAATTGGTGCATCGGGGAACTCTATTAAAACAGGTTTTATCACCCAGTCTAGATAATTATTGTTATAACCAATTAGAATGACATCATAAGTTCCGGGTTCATCATAAGTGTGAAGTGGTTCTTCATCATTAGAAGAGTTTCCATCACCAAAATACCAAATAAAGTCGGTAAAGCAAACAGAATTATTTTCAAATTGCACTGAATAACAATTTTGAATAGAATAGTCAAAATCGGCAGTTGGTTCTTCGACAACAATTGAGTCTAAATATATTGTAGTACTACAACTAATATTATTTGGATCATGTGATTCTAAGTAAGGGTAATAAACTCCTGCTGAGTTATAGTAATATTCATATGAACTTGAACCTGAGTTAAGGAGTGTAGAATTGCCATCACCATAATTAAGTCTGTGCGTATAAATATCCCAACCTGGGTCAGGTGTTGGAAATGAAAATGTTACTGGATTTCCAAGACAAACATTTGTATTGTCAGGGGTAATATCCGGAAAGACTAGTCCTTCAATTGTGAAACAATAAAGTCTGTTAAATGATGAATCATTAGAGTAATGAAATGTAACATCAATCATATAATCACCATAATTATTAATGAGAAGTTCATGTTGATTTCCTGCCAAAAGGTTAAACTGATCTATTATGTTATTTTCATAATAAATAGTAAAGTCTGTATCTGTTAAAACCCATAGACCGCCAGTGTATTTAGGATATAAATACATTTTTTCGCCAATATTATACTTACAAAAAAAATTACAACAATCACATGAATTATCTATATTGCAATTGCCTTTATAAGTTTTAAGTTCAACTGAATCTTCGTTTTCAAAATGCAATTCATGAAACCAAATACCATAGCCTCGAAGACAGTTAACCGTACTTTTTCCAGATTGTTCTCTTAAAATATATTCTAATTCTTGACTCCCTGAATAATAAAGGTAAATAAAATAATCTTCGAACATGGTTAAATCTCTAATGTCAATATCTTGAACGTCTAAAATGTCTAAAACATATGTATGTTTGACAGTTAAATTTTGACAACTATCTTTATAAACAATCAAACTATCAATATAGTCTGTACCTGTAAAATTCTCAATAGTAATTAATTGTGAATCTTGATTAGCTGTAAACAAATACCAAAAACCATTTGAATCTACCGAAACAACTTCATAAAAATGTTCCGGATCATAAAAGTCAAGGTAATGCGGATTACTACAACTACTCCCGGGCTGTGCAAGTACTTGTGTCTGTTGCAAAAAAATAAAATTAAATAAAAACAGGAA
>REEL01000029.1 GCA_007695095.1 Chitinophagaceae bacterium
ACATTTAAATCATAACCACTTGAAGGACTGGTAGTCCCAATACCGACTCTGCCGGTAGATGTGATGTATACTGCATTCGTACATTCATAGTTTCCGCTGCCGGTTCCTCTTACTGCAAAATTATTATTAAAAGAAGTATTACAATTTACGGTAGTTCCTCCTCCTGACGGACCCGGAGGCCCTTGAGGTCCCTGAATACCCTGATTGCCTTGTAGTCCCTGAGGACCGGTTAATCCCTGCGGGCCCTGTGGTCCTTCGGGACCGGGAGGCCCTTGTGGGCCGGGAGTACCCGTGCCACTTTGTTCAGCATATAGTGCATAAGGGACACTTAAAAGTTGACTCGTACCCATATCTAAAAAATTAGTACTTCCATCCGGATCAAACTCTACTTTTAAAAAGTAAGGACCGCTTGACCAATTTATAGAGTCAAAAATTCCACTTACCGGGTTTCCCTGACCTACGACAAGATTAGCTAAACCAAATTGATTTGTATTGGTAAATTGTTCTTCTGTATATACGACTGTACCATTAGTGCTATGTTGTATTATACTAAATTGAAATCGAACATTTTGATTGCTTATATAATCCCCACCGGCATCTCTGGGTATTGCCTGATAATTAAAACCCATAGGGGTTTGTGCATAAACACTCATTAATGAGAGCATCATTATGCATAAGAATCCATGTAATTTTTTCATAAGTTTTATTTAAAAGTTGGTAAGGTCTGCAAGAGGCAGTTTTAGTGTTAAAAAGAAATCTTATGTAAAATTAATGTAAAGAAATTTGATTTTTTTAACAAAAAGTTACCCATTCTTACTTGATTACATCCATTTAGATTTAGTTATAAGAATATAAAAGCGATAGTGATGAAAGTTTCTTCCATCTAAAAAAAGGGAAAATAGCAGGCAGGCTGAAATATTAGCCTTTGTATAAGTCAAAAGCGTATGAAACTAATAAATGAAAAGTTTTTAGAAGTTATTTGATTTTAGGCTCTGCGAATAATTCCTAATAGCAGTGCAACAACGGCAATTACTAATAGAATATGAATGATATTTCCCGCACTATATGCAAAAAATCCTAAAATCCAGCCAACAACTAAAATAACGGCAATAATGTATAGTATACTTCTCATAGTGCAATTTTTAAAAGATTTGAATAATATTTATAAAGATAAAATAAATTATGAATTATTCTAGTGTATTGAGTTTTTTATAAAAAATTAGTTCATTAATTGAAACATTGTTGCAAAAGCATTATATTTGCAACATTATTGCATTTATAAACTTAAAATTTAAATTATGAAGACATTTTTGAAAGGATTATTACCACTGTTAATTATCAGTATGGTATTCGTTGCTTGCAGCAAAGACGAAGATACTGAGGCACCGGTAATTGTTGTTACATCTCCGCAAGACCATGCTGAGATCAACGCCGGCGGACATTTTCATGTTAGAGCAAACTTTACAGATAATGAAGAGCTTGCAAGTTGGAAAATTGATATTCATGACAACTTTGACGGTCATTCTCACAAAGTTTCTCATAAAGGCTGGTCATTTGTAGAAACCGGTGATTTGTCCGGAACATCTGATAATATTGATATCAGAGTTGATGTACCGGAAGATGCTCATCATGGAGACTACCATTTATTGGTATTTGCTCTTGATGCTGCCGGAAACGAAAGTTTTGTTGAATTAGATATTCACATTGAAGATGATCATCACGATCATGACTAAATTTTTAGTTTTTTCATTGGTTATAGTGTTTAGACGGAGAGCTATCGAAAGGTAGCTCTCTTTTTTTATGTCTATTTTACAAGCTATACAATATTGTTTTATTAGTTTAGCACAAAATTTACCATTATGTATTTTTTACAAATTGTATGGACAGCTAATCCTGAATTTATTGATATCTTAGGATTAAGTATAAGATGGTACGGAGTGCTGTTTGCTTTGGGTTTTTTAATTGGTTTTTTTATCATAAAGTATTTAATTTCTTTAGATAATGTTCCTGTAAAGGTGGCGGATGACATTTTGATTTATGTGGCTATAGGAGCGGTTGCCGGTGGAAGACTCGGACATTGTTTTTTTTATGAACCGGAATATTATTTATCAAACCCTTTACAGATTCTCAACTTACGGCAGGGAGGTATGGCTAGTCACGGGGCGGTAATCGGAATTATTTTATCTGTTTTTTTCTTTGTTAAATATAAATTGAACAGAAGTTTTTTCTGGTTAGGTGACAGGGTTGTAATTCCGGTTGCTCTTGCAGCTTCTTTCATAAGGTTGGGAAATCTTTTTAACCACGAAATTTATGGTCATGCTACGGATGTTCCATGGGCATTTCAATATGTGAGAAATGTATCTTCCTGGATGGGCGGTGCGGACCCAATTTTTACTCAGCCGAGCCACCCAACTCAATTATATGAAGCATTTAGCTATATGGTTTTGTTTGCCGCTTTGTGGTTTTTGTTTAAAAAATTCAGAACTACTATGGGCGAAGGCTTCATTGCAGGAATATTTTTAATGGGTATGTTTACCATTCGTTTTTTAATTGAATTTGTGAAAGAAGTACAGGTGGACTTTGAAGTAGGTATGGCATTAAATATGGGTCAAATTCTAAGTATTCCGGCTGTATTATTAGGCTTATGGTTACTGATTTCCAGCAAAAACCGAAAAATTAAATATACAAGCCCGGCAATAAAAGTAAAAAGCAAATAACTTTTATTTACAGCATAAAGGTTAAATGACTGTTTATGCATTCTCCTTTTTAAATTTAGTCATAGTTTTGCAAAAAAATGAAAAACGTGTTAGAAGCAATATCACCAATAGACGGAAGATACAGAAATAAAGTAGATTCATTAAAAAATTACTTTTCGGAATATGCCCTTATTAAATACCGTTTTAAGGTAGAGGTGCTTTATTTTAATTTTCTTATAGACAACAATATAGGTGACCTTAAAAACTTTCCAAAAGAAAAATTATCGCTGCTAAATCAATGGATAGACACTTTTAGTCAGGCTGATGCTGAATGGGTAAAAAAGAAAGAATCTGTTATACAGCACGATGTGAAGTCTATTGAGTATTTATTAAAAGATAAGCTAAAACAATCCGGTTTGGATGAGTTTTCGGAATGGGTGCATTTCGGACTGACGTCTCAGGACATAAATAATACTGCTGTACCCATGAGTATAGCAGATTTTCATAAGGATGTATTTTTTCCGGAAGTGGAAAAGGTTTGTGCAAAGTTATCTCAGCTATCAGATGACTGGAAACACATTTCTATGCTTGCTAAAACGCATGGTCAGCCGGCTTCACCTACACAATTAGGAAAGGAAATTAAAGTATTTCATTACAGACTTTCAGAGCAATTAAGTGTCTTAAAAGAAATTTCCATTAGCGGAAAATTTGGGGGAGCTACCGGAAATTTCAATGCACATCATGTAGCTTTTCCTGAAAAAAACTGGAAGACACTGGGAGATGAGTTTTTAACAAAATACTTAAAAATTGATCGTCAGACATATACAACTCAAATTGAAAATTACGATACTCTGGCATCTGTAATGCACACTATCAGCCGTATGAACACCATTTTGCTGGATGCTTCCCGGGATTTATGGACGTATATATCCATGGATTATTTTAAGCAGCGTATCAATAAAGATGAAGTAGGTTCTTCTGCTATGCCTCATAAAGTAAACCCAATAGATTTTGAAAATGCTGAAGGAAATCTGGGCATGGCAAATGCTGTTTTTTATCACCTTTCTCAAAAATTGCCGGTTTCCAGATTGCAAAGAGACCTGACTGATTCCACAGTTTTGAGAAACATAGGAGTACCTTATGCGCATACAATGATATCTTTAAACTCTTTTTTGAAAGGTCTCAGTAAAATTGTAGTTAACGAATCAAAAATTAACGAAGACCTGGAAGCGAATTGGATAGTTGTCGCTGAAGCTATTCAGACGATCCTCAGAAGAGAAAAGTATCCAAATCCATACGAGGCATTAAAAGAACTCACCCGGAAAGGGGAGAAGACCGGAAAAGCTGAAATTCATGCTTTTATCGATGGCTTAGAAGTATCCCTTGAACTAAAAGCAGAATTAAAGCAGATAAGTCCATTTAACTATACAGGTATTAGTTTGTTATAAATGAATGGCTCAAAAACTCATTGAAAATATTGACTACTACATAGATGAGAACGGCATGTTTGTATTTACGGCCGAATATCTGTTAAAAAGAGGTTATTGCTGCTCAAATGGCTGTAAGCATTGCCCTTATACAGATGAAGACAGAAAAA
>REEL01000030.1 GCA_007695095.1 Chitinophagaceae bacterium
TTTTAATTTCAAATAATAATTTTTAAATATCGAATTCCCAGTCATTATTTCTTTTGCTATTATTTTTTTGAATTTGCCGTTCAATAATAATTCTTGCTAAAGTGCCGAAAGCCTTTTTCTCATCAATATTTTGAAGTGCTTCCATTGATTTTGATTCGTCCACATCTATTCTGTACAAAATATTAAAAAAGGTATTTCTATCTTTAAAATAAATCTCTTTCAATTTTTCAGCTAAGATTAATTCAATATCTAAAAAATCAGCTTCTTTATTTTCAAGCTTTGAAAAATTGTCAACAAGATCAAATATTTCTTTTGAATTCATGTGTAAAATTTATTAACAAATAATTAATTAACGAAATTTTTCTTCTTTACTTAAATTAAAGAGAGCAAAATCATATTTTACAGGATCTGTTTTATCGTATTTAACAAGATTAGCTGTGAGTTCTTTCACTGTCTTCCAGTCACTTTGTTTACGACTAATAAGAGATAATCGTCTGGCTGCAAATTCTACATGTACATCCAAAGGACAAAAAAGTGCTGAAGAAGATATTTGATTCCAAATTCCAAAGTCAACTTCGTTATTGTCTTTACGAACCATCCAACGCAAAAACATTAAAATTCTTTTACAGCGACTATTTTTATCCGGAGTTGATATGTGTTTCCCATTTCTTTTCATGAAATAAGATTTAGAAATTATGTCATTATAAAAATCAATTAATCCTTGTTCCATTTGATAGTGGTTCTCAATGCTTATTCCTTTTGTGAACTTTTGCTCAAGTGTACCTTTGGTATTATACAATTCCTGGAAATAATTTAAAAAAAATAATGCGTCATCTGCATTGAATGTTCTGTGTTTAAAAGTCAGAAAAGGTTTTAAATCAATTTCAGAAAAATTCTTTATGAAATCACAAGGAGCATTATCCATCATTTTCAAAAATTCATTAGATTTATTTATGATGGTTTTCCTATTGCCCCATGAAAAAATAGCGGCAAAAAAACCTGATATTTCAATATCCTCCCTGGCTACAAATTTATGTGGGATCTGTATAGGGTCATTTTCAATAAATGCATGGTTGTTATATAATTCAGTTTTAGAATCTAGTAAATTCTTTACATCTTCAAAATTCATTTCGGTCTTTGTAGCGATTTTTTAAGTATTTTCGTCCAATTAGTACAAAAATAAAACGTTTTCTTTGTTGGAAATAAAAATTCATTTATTTGCAGAGAGTTAAAGGTAATGTAAAGTTTAGCATGCATACTTAAAGGCAATAAAAATAACGCAATTTTGACCAAATGAAAAGTTAATTTTAAAAATATTATTGAACATAAAGACCTTGTAAAATGAAAAAATATTTGCTTCTACTACCCTTTGTATTCAGTTGTTTAATAGCCTCAGGACTTGAAAACGAAAAACTTTATACAAATTTACAAGATGCAGCAAGAGACGCTAAATCAGTTAAACGATTACAGCTTTCACACCAAAAATATAACCGATTGCCTCAGGAAATCTTTAGAATGGAAAACCTTGAGGAATTGATTTTTTTCAAAACTGAAATTCAGCAATTAAGAGATGGAATTGACAGCTTAAGCCTATTGCCAAACCTAAAAAGATTACATCTGGTATGGGGCAGGTATCAGGTAATACCTGAAAATATTGAAAATTTACAGCAGCTGGAGTTTTTGAGCTTTAGATATAATCCTTTGATATCATTACCACCTGAATTAGGAAACTTAAAGAATTTAAAAGAGATAGATTTAAGTAATAATCCCAGATTAATAATGGAAAGTACTTTTAAAATTCTTTCTGAATTACCTGAATTAGAAAAGATAAACTTAGCTTATTGCCAATTATTTGAATTACCTTCTGAATTTGGAGGTCTCCGTTCTTTAAGAGATGTAAACCTAACCGGCAATGTGCTGGTAAATTTACCTGCTGAGGTTAATCAAATCCATTCTTTAGAAACTTTAATCCTCGACAGAAATCCACGTCTTAATCTGGAGCGCCTTTTAAATACTTTGGTAAATATAAATACTCTTGAAAACCTTTCAATAGCTCAATCAAACATAGAAATTTTACCAAGAAACCTGAAAAACCTTTCAATGCTGAAGTCTTTAAATCTGAATGGAAACAGAATAAGTCAGATTCCCCAATCAATAAGTTATTTAAAAAATCTGGAGCACTTGGATTTGGGTTATTTATTTCTGGGTAAAAACATGAATCAAATCACATCCTTACCAAATGGATTTTCAGAACTAACAAATTTAAAAACTCTGGATTTAAGTGGTAATGTTATTTCAAATTTTAGAAATACATTGAGAAACATGCGTCACCTGGAGGTGCTGGATTTAAGTTGGAATCATCTAGAAAACTTACCCGACTTTTCAGGTGCTAAAGAAACTTTGAGAGAATTATACCTGAACAATAATAGAATCAGTATGCTTCCGGAATGGATTGGCGATTTTGAAAATTTGGAAATTTTAAATGCAAGAGCAGATTTTTTTACACTGCATACGCACAAAATGTCTGCACTGCCAAACTCAATTGCTCAGCTAAAAAACTTAAGAGAATTGTATTTAAGCGATCAGGTCATAGAGCAGTTACCTACCGGTTTTAATAGCTTGCAGAATCTGGAAGTATTAGACCTCAGAGGCAATTTACTGGGAAGTTTACCGGAAAATTTTGGAGATTTGAATAATCTAACTTACCTAAACCTGAAAGCAAATGAAATTAGACAGATACCACAATCCTTTACCCAAATAAGCAATCTTGAATTTTTAGATTTAAGTTTTAATACCGGTCTAAACCTTAATAATCAATTGCAATTATTAAAACCGATGAAAAACTTAAAAGAATTAGACATTAGTTTCAATAACACAGAAGAAATGCATGTTAATGCTTTGAAAAAAGAACTTCCGGCTACTGTAATACGCCATAGGGAATTCCCAAGATTAGTCCCCGGAAGATTAAGGTATTGATTAAAAGCTGTTCTATTTCGAATAAATCATAAAGTTATAGCCAAGAAAATGCCTGAATATAGCTTAGTAGGGAAAATCGGACACTTACAAAACCCGGAAAAATGTGGTAATACAAACTACATAAGCTAACGCTGAAATTCTACTTTTTAAAAGCTTCTTTTAAGCTTCGCTTAAAGCAAAAAGGGTTGGCTCAAAACTGAGCCAACCCTTTTTATTTTTACAATTATGAAATCTATTATTTAAGAATTACTTTATCATGGTATACTGAAGCGTTATCTTCAATTACTTTAATAAAGTAAACACCACTAGCTAATTCTGATAAATCAATTTCAGTAATAGTGTTTACAATCCTTCCCGACAAATCACTAATCGATCTGCCTAAAGCATCGTGAACGTAGTAGTATAATTCTTCACTATCTAAATTTGATACTTCCAAATATACTTTATCAGCAGTTGGATTCGGATATGAATTGATTCCATATCTGTTTTCATCAACACCGGCTATTCCGATACACTGATCTACCTGAACATTAATTTGATCAGTTGATTCACAACCTTCAGGTGTGGTAATCGTCAGATTGTAGGTAAATGTACCCAGACCCAGAATTTCTCCATCTACTGTTATAGTTCTGTTTGAACTTAACTGTTGACCGGTCCATTGATACGTTACACCATCAAAGCCGGCGTCCAAGATTATCGATTCATCTAAACAAATCAGTGTATCAGGTCCTAAGTCAGCAATTGGCGTATCATATATCTCAACCATACCGCTATCTATAGCATTACATCCTTCATTATTTATAACTTCAATCTCATAGTTATATACTCCGGCAGCTAAATCACCGGCAGCGAAGCTAATTTCCTGATCCGTTGATGTAATATCTCCGGTCCAGTTATAAGAGGCTAAGCCCGAAGCTGCTGACAATACAAATGATTCGTTTTCACAAGCTGTCACAAATGGATCTATGCCTGTAGCCGGAACAGGTATTGAACTAATAGTAACGGTATCTACTGCAGAACATCCAATTGCATCAGTGACTATAACCGAATAAGTATTATCCAAATCATCAGCCACTATTGTACTCGTTGTTTCACCGGTTGACCATAAGATATCTAAAGTATCATTTCCGGCATCAAGTAATACAATTTCATCTAAACAAACATCCTGATCGGGTCCCAAATCAACTACAGGGATTTCATTTACACCTACTGTTACTGAAACGGTATCACTTGTACAACCGGCTCCAAGAGCATCTGTTATATACAAGCTATAAGTCGTTTCTTCAGTTGGATTTGCGGTAGTAACGATTGAATCCGGATTATTGACCAATGTTGGATCAAACCAATTAAGTGTAAATGGTGCATCTAAATTAGGACCTATTACTATAGATGCATCAATATCTAAAATCACATCCTCCCCACTACAAATTGCCGATTCTGACGCAGTAAGTGATACAGTAGGTTCCTGTAATATAGTTACTGAGAAAGTTTTAGGTACTGCATTACATCCTGTGTTCGGATCTGTTGCAGAAACAGTTATATTATGTTGTCCACTGGTAGATGTTAACTGAACAGAATCACCGGTGGCCGCTGATACTGAATTTATAGGTGCCCAGGAGAAAACATAATCAGGGTTCGGGCTACTAACTTGTAACCAGGGCTGATCACTTCCTGCGCATA
>REEL01000031.1 GCA_007695095.1 Chitinophagaceae bacterium
AAACCCGGTACGAGCCGGATTGGTAGCAGAACCTGAACATTATTTATATAGCAGTACTTCTAATTATGCCGGTATGATTAGTTTGATTGATGTAGAATGCGTATTTTAATTCAGAATTACGTTTAGTTTCTTGTCCGGTAGCGGGGGCGCTACGGACAGGCTGTTGCTACGGATAGGAGGGTAAAGTTTCGTCCGGAGTTGCTGCAAGTGTTTTAGGATTAACCAGACCTGAATTTCTTGAATTACTTGCTAAATACAATGTTTCAGTTCTTAGTAGAAAAGATACTGTTGATTTAAATGAAGATATCGCAAATGCCTAAGATCATTGTTTCATTGTTAACTTTTGACTTATGTACTTTATGATTTGGTTTGCAGATTTTTAATCTTTTTACAAAAAAAATTCACAAATTACTTCAGAAATGATTTCATCTGCGAACTTCTGCGTAATCTGCGGCAGCAGTTATTTTTCCCCATAAAAAATACGTTTTCTACTCCCCAACCTTCTGAAACTTAAAAGTTTCAAGACCGGAAGCATGTTTCACCTCAATAAAATACATGCCGGAGGGAAGTTTCTCTAAAGGAATTTTCAGATATCCATTTTCTAAAGTATAAATACCTTTTTGAACACCACTTATGCTGTAAACGCGAACTTCTGCTCTATTAAAGGGCATTTCCAAATTAATTTTAGATCCGGCAGGATTCGGATAGAGTTTGTATGCTAATGGCTTTGGAGACTCAGTGCTTAAAAGCAAACAGTCTTCCTCCCCTATGCTTTGAGCAAAAAATGCCGCCATATTTGAGGTTCTGTTCCAGTAGCTGTCAAATTGATGCCCGCCGGTTGAAGGGTTGGCAACCTGCATCAGACAATCGGCATTATTATTGGTATTTTCAAATAGAACTTCCGGTTTATCAGCAGTTGGAATTGACAGATCATTTATCATATTTTGCACTCCATTGCCTCCGTAAGTATAAGGTCTGTGCTGAAGAGAAACACAATTTGTACTCATAGCACAAGTGTTAAATCCTTTTAAAATCCGGTCATAATCATAGGGTACTATTAAATCATTGGGTTGATGAAAAAGATATAGTTTGGGCGCATTTGTATAGCTAAAAGATGAAAACATATCATAAAAAGCTCCTCCGTAAAATGAGCCGGCTCCCTTAATGATATAATTTTTATCTGTTGGATTTAAACTACCATTTATAGAACCCAGATCCGGGCGGGATAAATTCATGGACGAAATAGGTATATCAAATGTGGTGTTTTGAATACAAGGGGCGTAATAATTCTGATGTGGTGCTTTAGCATCCGGCATTTGTCCACAATCGGCAGGCTTTTCGTCTTCTGTATCCAAAAAAGCGACTCCCAGAGAAATATATGCTCCGGCACTTTCACCAAAAACAAATACATTAGCAGCATCAATATTATAAACATCCTGTTCATTAATCAGATACCGAAGCGCTCCCTTAGCATCCTGAACGCCTCTGTACCAGGCTCTCACCCATTCGGTTGTATCAGCGATATTAAAACAATTCCAGTTGGGAATATTGCAGTTTTTAGAAATATCTGTATGAAAATAACCCAAACGATAATTAATAGCCGCTGCTACATATCCCCTTTTTGCAAAATCCCGTCTCATTCTTGCGATACCGGCATCATTTTTACTGCCGGCAGCAAAAGCTCCTCCATGAATAATAATGGCTAAAGGCCTGCCACAAACAGATGGTTCATCATTTGTTGGAAAAGAAATGTCCATATGCAGATCCTTATCTACTCCGGCAAAATTTACGGCCGTTCCGTAATGTACATTTTCAATCGTTTGAATTGTATAAACAGTATCTACAAAGTTTTGCGCTGCTAAACCGGTCACAGAGCTAAAAAGGATGATTAAAAGACAATGCCTCATATATTTCTATTTGATATTAAAGTTACAACATTTCTTTAAAAAAAAAGCCACTACAAAAAATGCAGTGGCTTCGACTTTTCCTATTGGAGATTGTTTATGCAGATAAAACTTCTGTTACCTTTTCAGCAGCTTCTTTAAGAAGAATTACAGAATGAACTTTCAATCCTGAATCTTCAATCAGCTTTTTGGCTTCTACAGCATTGGTACCTTGAAGTCTGACTATGATTGGAATATCTATATTGCCAATGTTTTTATAAGCGTCTACAACTCCCTGAGCTACTCTGTCACAACGAACGATTCCACCAAAGATATTTACTAAAATTGCTTTTACATTCGGGTCTTTCAGAATAATTCTAAAACCGGCTTCAACAGTTTGAGCATTTGCCGTTCCGCCAACATCCAG
Organism: Chitinophagaceae bacterium; assembly: GCA_007695095.1. Lineage (NCBI taxonomy): Bacteria > Pseudomonadati > Bacteroidota > Chitinophagia > Chitinophagales > Chitinophagaceae > Chitinophagaceae bacterium. The sequence goes on from REEL01000031.1 coordinate 2,311, forward strand.
GAAGTTTGCCGGTGAACCACCTGCCAATTTAATGATGTCCATAGTAGCCATTGCCAATCCGGCGCCGTTTACCATACATCCAACATTACCATCTAATTTAATGAAATTCAGGCGATGCTTGCTGGCTTCAACCTCTGTTGGGTCTTCTTCAGATAAATCGCGCATCTCCTGAATATTCGGATGACGAAATAATCCATTTGCATCTACAGTAAATTTACAATCAACAGCTATGATTTTGTTATCAGACGTTTTCAATGCCGGATTAATCTCTATCATAGAAGCATCATTGACAACATATGCATTGTATAATTTTGGTAAAAATTTAACCATATTTTTGAATGCATCTCCGCTAAGGCCTAAATTGAATGCAATTCTTCTCGCCTGAAAAGGTAATAATCCATCTTTGGGATCAATCCATTCTTTAAAAATTCTGTCCGGTGTTTTTTCAGCAACTTCTTCAATGTCCATGCCACCATCCGGGGAGTACATAATTACATTGCATTTCTTTTCCCTGTCCATCAATACCCCTATGTAAAACTCATTGGTTTCAGATTCTCCGGGATAATAAACATCCTGAGCTACTAAAATTTTATTAACTTTCTTTCCTTCTTCACTGGTTTGCGGTGTAATTAACTGCATACCGAGTATATTGGAGGCATGTTCTTTTAGCTGATCCATATTTTTGGCAATTTTCACACCACCCCCTTTACCGCGACCACCGGCATGTATTTGTGCTTTTACAACAAACCACTCTGTGCCGGTTTCTTTGTTTAATTGATTAGCTGCGGAAACGGCCTCTTCTACTGTATCAACAGCCAGACCTTCCTGAATAGGTACCCCTTGTTTTTTCAACAATGATTTTCCCTGATATTCATGTAAATTCATTCGTTAAGATTTAATACGTTTGTTTAAAGTATGCTTTATCTGAAAAAGATTTACAAACCTAACTGAAATTTAGAAATTGAACAAGTTGTCGATTTGAAAAAATAAAATTGTAGGCGTATTTTACGTTTAAAGCAAGAATAATCATATTTTTCAGTTTTATTAAAAATATCAGCAATCAGCTATGAATACAGCATGGTTTATCAGTAAAAAGATAGCCTTTTCGAGGGACAAAAAATTTTCTGCTTTTATTATAAAAATAGCGATTGCTTCCGTGGCCCTAAGTTTAGCCGTTATGATTATTGCAACATCAATGGTCAGAGGGTTTCAAAATGAAATTAGTCAAAAAGTTTTTAACTACTGGGGGCATATACACATCACCTCTTTAGGCTTTAGCTCTTCTTATCAGGAAAGCCCCATTTCTATTGATCAGGGTTTTTATCCCAATCCAAGTGGTTTTGATGAAGAAATATCACATATACAGATTTACGCAAACAAAGCCGGATTGCTCAAAACAGATGAAAATCTGGAAGGACTGGTTCTAAAAGGTGTTGGAGCAGATTACCGACGCTCATATGTAGAAGATGGAATACAATCGGGAATATTTCCTGATTTTTCTACTGAGGAGCTTTCATCGGAAATTTTAATTTCAGAATATACAGCCAATCGTTTGCAATTGGAAATTGGAGATGATGCTATAGTATACTTTATTGAAACACCTATGAGGGTGCGTAGATTTCAGGTTAGCGGTATTTATAAAAGTGGCATAAGAGAGTTTGATCAGTATTATGCATTTGTAGATATACGGCATATACAGCGATTAAATAATTGGGATGCAGATCAGATTGGCGGATTTGAAATTTTTATAAATGACATCCGGAAACTGGACGAAATTGAAGAACGCATCTATTACGAATGGCTCACTACAGATTTAAATTCATATACGATTAAACAACTGTATCCAAATATTTTTGACTGGCTTTCCCTTCAAAGTACCAATGAGAAAGTTATCATAATTCTAATGATTATAGTTGCGCTTATAAATATGTCAACAGCTATTTTAATTCTTGTAATGGAACGCACCAATATGGTTGGACTTTTAAAAGCTTTAGGTGCCGATAATTTTAAAATTCAGCAGATTTTTCTGCACTTTGCAGCTATTATTTTAGTGATTGGTTTGCTGATTGGGAATGTCCTGGGGATTTCTTTTACCCTTTTGCAATCTACTTTTAAATTTATTCGATTACCGGAAGAAGCCTATTATCTTGCTTATGCGCCCGTAGATTTGCATTTGCCTTCCATATTGCTTCTAAATGTCGGAACATTAGTTTTCTGCGTGATTTTACTGTTGCTGCCTTCATTGATTATTAAAACGATTACTCCGGTAAAAGCCTTGAGGTGGAAATAAAACTTACTTTTTAGCAGCCTGCTGTTTTTTTCTGTCTTCATCTGTATAAGGGCAATGCTTACAGCCATTTGAGCAGCAATA
>REEL01000032.1 GCA_007695095.1 Chitinophagaceae bacterium
TAAATAAAAAATAAATAAAAATGTATTTAATAAAAAAAATAAAACTGAAAAATTTTAAAATAAAAACATTATTTACGCTCTTGTTAATTACATGTTCAACTTTAGCAATTGAAGCAAATCAAACTTTTGTACTCGGTTCAGATAATGAATTTAAGGTAGAAGGTACATCTACTCTTCATGATTGGGATATGGTATCAAAAGAAGCTGAAGGCAAAGCCGAAATTAAATTAGAAAATAGACGAATTGAAGACTTGCCTTCACTGGAAATTACTATACCATCCGAAACCCTCAAAAGTGGAAGAAGAGGTATGGACAACAATGCTTATAAAGCGTTAAAAACAGATCAGTATAGTAACATTCGATTTGTTTTACAGAGTGTTGAGGAAATTACGGGGCAGACAGTAAAGGCAAAAGGGCGATTAACCGTAGCGGGGAATAGTAGAGATGTAACTATTGAAGCGCACTATCGTGCTACAAGTAATAATATCCGGTTTATTGGAAAACTGGAAATAAAGTTTTCTGATTTTGACATTGAACCACCCACAGCAATGTTGGGGAGTGTTAAAACAGGTGACGAACTGGAGATATCTTTCAATGCAATGTTTAATTTATCAAACTAAAAAATGTTAACTATGTACACACTATGTTTAAGAACTTTTTTCTTTTTAGCAATTTTTTTAAATGCAGGGATATTAACTGCTTTTCAACCGGATTTACAGTTTTACCGGCCCAATAATAAGGATGGTCTGAATGTTTTTGAAACTTCAAAAACTGATACTGTTACTTACGACGGATTAAAAGTTCGTATAGGTGGTGATTTTGCCATTCAATTTCAGGGACTTAACCAATCAAATGAATTGGATAGTCTGGTTGAATTAGGCACAAATTTTAATTTACCTTCTGCAAACCTCAATGTTGATGTGCAGTTGTATGATGGTATGCGCATGCATTTGCGAACTTATTTATCATCTAAGCATCATCCGGAATCCTGGGTGAAAGGTGGTCACATTCAAATTGATAAATTTGAGTTTATAAATTCCGGCTTTTTAAGTAACATAATGAATGTAACTACTTTAAGATTTGGACTTGATCAGTTCAACTACGGAGATGCGCATTTCCGAAGAAGCGACAATGCAAGTGCTATTTTCAACCCTTTTGTCGGTAATTATATTATGGATGCTTTTTCTACAGAAGTCTTCGGAGAGGTATTGATTCAAAAAAATGGATTTTTGGGTGTATTAGGTCTTACAAACGGCAAACTTAATCAAAGTGTAGTGGTAAATGAGAAATCAGATAATCAACCTTCTTTTTACGGAAAATTAGGATATGATAATCAGCTGACAGATGATTTGAGAGTAAGACTCACAGGCTCGGCATATTTAAATTATGGGGAAACCACCGGAACATGGCTTTATGGAGGTGATCGTGCAGGTTCAAGGTATTATAATATAATGCAAACACTGGATGGTGACGGATCTTCTTTTGAAGGCAGGTTTAACCCCAGATTTAATCAGTTAACCGCTTTTCAGTTTAATCCATTTATAAAATTTAAAGGAATTGAGTTTTTCGGAATCTATGAAATGGCTATGAACAGTGAGGATTTAGGTTCTGGAGCATTTACTCAGCTTGCAGCAGAGTTGCTTTATCGTTTTGGAGGTACAGAGCAATTTTATGTAGGTGGGCGTTACAATTCTGTTTTTGGGAAAATGAATGAAAATGCTTCTACAAGAGAAATTAATCGCTTTAATGTTGGTGCAGGCTGGTTTATAACTCCAAATGTAAAAACAAAAATTGAGTATGTAGCCCAAACTTATGAAGGTGACGGCTGGGCCGGAAGCAAATTTGAGCAGGCTGAATTTAGTGGTTTTAACATAGAAGCAGTCATTAGTTTCTAAAGAAATAACGAAATCCTTTAGTTAGAAAGCAGTTTCGGATTTTCAGACTTTTTATTCAACAGAAAAATTTAAACAGATGAAAAAAATATTCATTTGTGTGCTTGTAGGGTGGTTTTTAATGGTGAGTATGTCACCCGAAAGCTCCTATTCAGAAAGGCATTGGCTGGTAACTTCTAACAGTTTGTTGAAAATCAGCGGAACAACCAATGTCAATACATTCAGCTGTTTATCTGTAAGCTATTCCGGTCAGGATATAATGACTGAACGATTTCACGTAGAATCTCAGGAAGGGAATATAAATGGGAAAATTATCATGCAAGCTAATGGCTTTGATTGCGAAAACTATATCATGAATCGTGATTTCAAGAAAACAATTTCTGCCGATGAATATCCTGATATTGAAGTCAGCTTCATTAGTCTTCCAAATAATTATGCCATCGAAAATGATCAAAATAGCATAAGTGGGAAAGGAGAAGTGGAAATCAAGCTGGCGGGTGTATCCAGAAAGTACAATCTCTCTTATATAATTCGGAAAGAAAGCGATGGAAGTAAAATTCTTTTAGGTAATCGCAGTTTTCGATTTTCAGATTTCGGATTGGAGACACCTCAAAAGTTCTTTGGAATGGTAAGTGTAAATGATGAAGTATCTGTAGATTTTTCACTAAAATTAGAACCTCTTGAAAACAAGTAAACAATTGAACCTGAGTGATAAATAAGATTTTCTAAAATCATAAAAAAGGTAAAGGGTGATTGTTTTGAAAAAATCTTCAGAGCACTCACCCACTTATCTTTGAATCAAAATTTTCTTTACACCAAATCCGGTATGTAAAAAATAAACAGATGGTGGAATCCCGGAAGTATTGATTTTTCCGGATGAGTCTGTTGCCGTTTCTAAAATCAGCCTACCGTTTAAATCATAAATTTTCACGGTTTCATCACGGATAGGGGAGTCCTCTATGGAAATTCTTAAATAATTGCTTGCAGGACCATTTTGAATTTGCAGAGAGTTTACATTATTTGCTTTCCAATCCTTTACACTGTTAGTCAATGTGCAAACAGCAAGCTTTGCATCAATTTGTTGTAAAAGTGCCCACTGATAAATGTTATAATCTCTGTTATGGTATCCCATAGCTGTAAAAGAAGGATTCGATTCTTCGTCCAGCAGAGGATTGGGGCGCTGATCGTTTGGCTGAGGGGTGTGCTCAACCATAAACCCAACCCTGGTCATTCCTGAGCGCTGAAATCTGATTTGATAAAAGTCATCAAAAGCCACAAACCCGGCATTTCCGCCATAGGGCGCATTTCCTCTAAGAGTTATATAATATTCCAGCGGTTGAGAGGCTGTTGAATAGTAAACAGAATCCTGAAACAATTGGTCATTACTCACATTCAGGTTCCTGTATAACAGATTCTGATTTGCCGCATTAGGATTTAAAGTTAAGTGGCCTGGACTAATGAAAGGGATCGTTTGCCCTTCCTTAAAGCTTCTCCAGGTCATAACACAACCGCATTGCTCAAATTCTTCACAACGCGGGATATTTTCCCACCAACCACCGTCAATTTTACCGGCTTCTGCATAGCTGCTAACAATTCCTGCAGTAACAGCTACCACCAGTTGTTCCCTCAAACTGCTGTTATCATCAAACAAATCTCTTAAAAGTATAGACACGAGAAATGCCCCTTGTGAATGACTTGCCAGAATAATTTTATTTCCGTTATTATGATGCTGTAAATAATGTTGAAAAGCAGCTTTAACATCCTCGTAGGCAGTATTTATAACCTCCACTTGCGTGCTGTCTAAAGGACTATTTATAAAAGTGGGAGGAGTTGCCTGTTGGTAGCGGGGAGCAAACACCCTTCCGAATTGAGAAAGCAATCCTGCCTGTCCAACAATTCCGGCGGCTATCATAGGTTGAGGCTGATCCTCTAAAGGAATATTTTTCCGTTCTGTAAAACCGGTCACATTATGTAAAATAGTTGGATGCACAAAAAAAACATCCACACCCGTATTAATCATGGAGTTATTCGTTCGCTGGATTAAAGTATCTGTATTGAGATTTTCATCTATTACGGCAATATCAATATTGAAGCCATCCAAAAGAGTCCCCGGTTTATCCGGATGAAAAGCCCAATTCCCTAAGTCGTCATAATCTAATTGAGCATGCGCAGCTGATGTAATAAAAAAGAATAAAAGTGCTGTTAAACTGAAGCTTTTGAATGTTTTTGCCATTATTTAGTGATTCGGCTGTTATTTAAAGGTAAAAAGAACTGCTCAAAATGTGAATTTAATTCAATACTAAAATAGTTAAAATTCTTTGAATGATATTGAATTCAGGATTTAGGTATATTGGAAGTCTTATAGTTTAGATTATTGAGGAATCATTACCACAGGAGAATAATCAAAAAGAAAAGGAGATTATTTGGGCGTGCCCCTCCGGGTCGGGCTCATATCCGCTCCAAGTCCTCACTCCTCCGTCGCTGTGGGCTTTCCGCTACTATCCCTCACGCTGGGGCTGCTGCCAGAGGGAAGTGTGGGACATGGATTTGGATGGAACAAGTTATAAAAAGCATTGGACTGAAACCTATTGCAGATTGCTTGTTTGATATTTGTCTGGTAGCGAGGACGCTACAGACAGGGGAAATATTTGGGTAATAATTACGACGGTTTTGGGTATTGTGTGGATGTCATGCATTGCCCAATGCATCAAATGTAGATACGTTGTAGTAGAGACGTTGCATGCAACGTCTCTACTGATTTGCATTTCTTCATTTCTACATTGCTGTATTCACAAAACCCTCTCAATTGTTCGTAGTGCCTCACGAACAAGACATAATTTTTTCAGGTGGTTGGTGGAATATCACCAACCACGGCGGGAAAATCAAATTCAACTTGTTTATAAACAGAACCTTTAAGCTCATATAACAACTAAAACAGGACAGAAAAGTTATTTGAAAAATTGTATTTAATGTTTGCACCCATAGAATAGCCTAACTTGTGGCTATGCAAATAATCGAGAAACAGATTCCCTCTCAACCATCTTATGCCCGGACTTGCTTCAATGCCTAATTCAACTTTATCAGTTATTCGATGGTTTTTTTAATTTCTTCATTTTCAAAATTTTGAGCAAACAAACTTGAACATGAAATAATATAAAAGAGGGTTAAAAATAACCTTAGCATAGTTTATATAATTTATACTA
>REEL01000033.1 GCA_007695095.1 Chitinophagaceae bacterium
ACATTGTCCGTATTCATAACACCATGAATAAATCCAACTCGCATCCAATTTACTACCAGCCTTATTTGTAGATTCATTACCTCTTCTAATAAGCTTAAAGCGGGATTTTCGTTTAGTTTTATCTTTGGATATATACGCTCAATTGTATAATTTAACAATGCGCTCAGGTCATCTTGACTCCCGAAATAACGTGCATATTCAAATGTCCCGATACGAATATGACTTTTCATAGCTCTTATTAAAATAGCACCTTCGTTATGGCATTCTCTATAAACATCTTCGCCTGTTTTAATAACTGCTAAACTCCTTGAGCCGGGGATATTTAAGTGATGCATAGCTTCACTAATTAAATACTCCCGCAGCATAGCTTTAAGTACCGCTTTCCCATCACCACCCCGAGAGTAAGGGGTCCGCCCGGCTCCTTTAAGTTGAATATCAAATCGATTATTTTCTTTGGTGAGATGTTCACCTAACATAATGGCTCTCCCATCTCCTAACATCGTAAAATGTCCGAATTGATGCCCTGCATAGGCCTGAGCATAAGGTTTTGAATGAGTATGCAAGCTTTGACCGGATAAAACACTGAGCAGTTCATCTTCATCCTGATTATTAATATTTAGAGTAGTTAATAAATCCCTATTAAGCACAACAAATTCTGGATTATTAAATTTTGCCGGTTGCACAAAACTGTAGAATTTTTCCGGGAGCGATAAGTAAGTGTTATCAAAATTAAAACTATTCATTTTTGTAGGCATAGGTTATTAAATCTTTCATTTCAATGATTTTTAATGCTTCTTCCGAAGTGGCTTCCAATATAACTTTAGGGGCACATCCGTCTTCAAATGCTTCTTTCCACCTAATTGCACATAAACACCATTTGTCACCGGCTTTTAAACCCGGGAAATCAAATTCAGGACGCGGCGTAATCAAGTCATTTCCTTTGTTAAAAGAATAGTCCAAAAACTCTTTTGTAACTATGGCACATACGGCATGTGTCCCTAAATCAGAATCATCCGTTCTGCAATAGCCGTCTCTATAAAATCCGGTTAACGGGTTTTTACAGCAAGAAATAAGTTTTTCACCAAATATATTTTTCATTTATCACTTCTTTAATAGTTTTAAATAAGCTTTTCAAATCTTTTTCTATGTTAGTTGTATCTGACTATCAGGTCATTTTTTAAGCCGGTATCTAAAATCAATAGACTTATAGTTATCTCCGCCTTAAAATGCAAATAAAATAGACAAATCATTTTATTAAAAGCCTTTAATACAGATGCGAATTTAACATTAAGAATTGAAATTTGTTTTAGTAGGCAAACATAATGGAGATGAAGATAAAGGACGTTAATCAGTATTTGTGACAACGGCAATTTTATCGGTTGAGAAATTTAAAAAGTAGTAAAGTACATAAACCCATCCGTGTAAAATTATTTAACTATCAATTTTCGGAATTTTAATCATGGCTTAATAAAATCCATATTCCGAAAGGGTTTTATATTACAAAGTGAATATTTTTAGAAGCCGGTCTTTTTCCGGTAATGTGTTTAAGTTTAGATTAATAGAATTAAAAAAGCCCGTAATTTTTATGGTTACGGGCTTTTTTAAAAAATACAGGTTTAGTATTGCTCTAACATATAAGCAATTAAATCGGTAGTAGTCACTATACCCTTCAGTTCGCCATTATCAATTACGGGTAAGGCATGATACTCCTCTTTCGCAAAAATTTCAGCCACATCACGAATAGAATCAGTAGAACTAACTGTCTTTGGTTTTGAGGTCATCACTTGTGGAATGCTTAACATATCTAGTACAGCTGCATCTGCTCCTTCCTGATTGTCAAACAAAGTGCCGAATGTAAGCCTGTTTAAATCTGTACGGCTAATGATACCGCTCACATTTTTACCATTCATTACAGGTATATGACGGATTTTGTGATCACGAATTAGGGTAACCGCATCCTTTAACTTATCGTTTTCGTTTACTGTGTAAACATCTTTTGTCATAATGTTGCTAATCGGTTCTCTTTTTTTCATCTTGTTATTTTTTTTTTTGAATGAATTATGATTTTGAAATACTTTACATTTCATTTCTGCAAATTTATCAAATAATATTGAGCTAAATGAAAATTAAACTCTAAATGGCAAATAATTTAAATGCAGATTCTTATATATTAGGTGAAGCCTTAAATTCTCACATGTGTTTTGGTTATTTGTCCGGATATTTACTTAAAGCATAAAATTTAAAACTCAGAGTTTATCCATTTCGTGAGTTACTCATTTTACACTTAGCCATGCTGCAAAATAATCAAAGGTATTTTTTGTCAATAACATTATTGTTTGAAAAGGAAACTTAAAGAATTTTATCAGCTCGGATGAATATTTTGTCCCGGCTTTTTGAAAACAACGACATTGAACCATTTCTTTAAGTATTTTTCAAATGTATCCTCTTCAAATTCAGTTTCTTTTACAATTTTGCCATTTTCAGTTATTTTTATAACATTGCCGGCAATACTTATGCGTCCATTTTTCGTTGGTTTACTAATGATTTTTTTCTGTGTAAAATGCGAATTTGGATTGTTTTGGTGATAAATACACATTTCCGCAAACTCGGACAGTTTTCTTGCAGTTTTAGTAAAGATATATATTGGTTTTTTGCCGGAGCCATTCAATTTGGAAATCAGCAAATAGTCATTTTTATATGCTTCAATGATATAATTAGCGCGGGAATCATTTTGAATAGTATTAAGCTCGATTTTTAGGGGAATAAGGGAAAACTCTCCAAATCCTACATCAACTAAATATTCAACTTCATCTATCCGGACAATTATTGCTAAATGGTCATATTCTTTCCCAAAATTTCCGTCTTTTTCATTATAAACCCTCGCGGATATTAACTTTGCATTATATCCAATCATCAACAATAGGTTTTGGAATAACCCATTTAACTCATAACAAAAACCACCTCTTTTATCAATAATAATTTTTTGAAAAAAATTATCAATATCCAAAATAATATCATTTTGGTAATGTATGTCTAAGTTTTCGAAAGCTACCGTATAAAGGTGAGCTGTTTGCAAATTTTTTAAAACAGCTAAATCGGGTGTTAAGCTCCCCTTATAACCAATTCGATTCAAATAGTCTTCAATGTTCATTAGACAGTTTACCTATTTTAACGTTAAAAATAACAACAGCTTATCTAAAGAAACAATTTTGGTATATGAATTTAAAAAATTAATTTTTAAGATGTAATACATTTATACTTGTTATTAATGCACATCTCAAAAGAAGGATTCAAAAATGCATTTATTCAGGAATAATTCTGCGAATCATCTTTCTATTATAATTATAAGTGGATGAACCTGCATCCCATTCTTTGTTATGTAAATACCAACCATCATGGTTGCCTTCCCATCCCCAATTCATATATATCTTGTGGTTGTTTGTCATAGTATTGTTTTCACAGTCAAAGACTTGAGAATACCCTTCAGCCACCCAGGCATGGCAATTTTTGTAGGTTGAAAACAATCCAAATATCCACTGAGTCTCATCTGAACAACCCGCCATAAAAACAGGCCGGTTGTTATTTATATTATTGATTACCTCAGTATAAATGAATTTATTTTCCTTTGTGGCATAAGGAAATCCTAAAATGCTTCTAAATGCATCATACGCTCTGTTAAAACGTGCTCCTGATCCATTACAAGCATAACTCATGTTTAGCATTTTTCCCAATACTTTCATAAGGGAGGGTAAGTTTGGGTCAGATGACTGGTTTGCAGAATGATAGGGCATGTTTTCCCAAAAATAAATATGAGGCACACCTTGATAGGTAAATGTGCCGTTCCAGTCATTTTCTGCATGAAATTTAAGTATTTGACCAATAGCAGTTGCTACACATCCTACCGGAGGCTTCCCACCGCTGCTAGCCAATGTGCATCCCATATTATCTAAAGAATTATTATAACCTTCGAGCTGACCCCATATAGTTTTTAGTAATTTTTTTCTGACAATTTTTGTCTCTTTAACATTATTGCAATTTATATAGTCACCGGCATATCTCACTATAACAAATTGTTTGGAGAGTTTTTCCCATGCGGCCATATTATTCTCAGCATTTTTGGGAATTATTCCACTTTCCAGCATTCTTACCAATCGCTCTTTGTGAGCTGCTAAATAATGTAACACACCCGGGCTGACGGGTTCATTTGGATTAAGATAAAATTGATTAATTTCTGAATAGGCGATTACCGGCTCTAATCTCATATCTGCAGAAAGCAATACAAATCCACCGTTTTTAAAGTTAATGATATAAACAAAAGGCTCATTTTTTTCTGTTAAAAGATGCGAAATGTCAAGAACTTCCTTGTTTATAGTATAATCTTCTTGTTTTAATATCTGCTCATCCAATCCACCTTCATGGGGTGGTGGGAATAATAAATTTTCCGCAACTACTAAGGCTGTTTTTTCATCTATTTTAAAAATATTTTTTTCGTCATCAAGCTTAAGTAAATCCTCACATCCACACAAAATAATGGAGATACAAATAATAAGCCATAAGTTTTTGTTTTTCATTTCTTAAATTTTTAGTTTCAATAAAAAGCTGAGATAGTTAACTGTATTCTTTTTACCTCGGTCAATATAAAAATACTGTATTTGAATGGCCTAATTTAAAACAATACTTTTAACCGGCGATTCGACATTCGAACACCTGTTTTTTAAGATGATTTTTAATCAACTAATAGAAAATTAAACCACAAACATATTTTAAAATATTCGAAAGATGAAAGTATTTTCAAAAAAAAATAACTGTAAAAATAATATATGATGAAAATTAGAGTGAGGCTGTGTTTTCCCTCTCTTTGTTAAAAGCAATATTCAGATAAATTATATCCTTTTTTTGGTATGAATGAAAAATTATGATTTTTCCCGCCTTGTTCGGGTGTTATTATCTGGCATCTTTAGAAGAGAATACTTATATTTAAGTTTATGCTTTGGATAAAGAATTGCGTCAGTTTTGGAAAGACTACTTGAAATTGACTTGTTTAATAGCTCTAACAAATTAGCTCTATTAAACAAGCTTGTATGTCAGGTACTATAACAATCTAATTAATATAATGAATTCCTTTTCTTTAGAAATGAATTCTATTATTTTGTTTAGAAAGTATCTTTTAAAACTACAGGTTTTTTATGTATATCCCATAAAATAAGTCTTACATAACCCAAGACTTTATTCCATGGG
>REEL01000034.1 GCA_007695095.1 Chitinophagaceae bacterium
ACCGAATAATCATGACATACCCGGTAAACTACGGCTTAATCAATGTAAACATGCCGAAATCATTGAGCATAAATTTGAAAATGATGACATTCCGGATGAAGGAAAGAAAAAAGAGCTATTGGAAAACTTTAAAAATCTTGTAACTCCCATAAAAATCACTACTCCATTCCAATTACTAAAAAACCTGTTTGCACTTAAAGGTTTCGAAAAAGGCTTATTTGAATGGCTGGGTGGTTATTTTATTTTCGATGAGATTCATGCCTATAACCCTAAGGTATTTGCGCAGATCTTAGTACTTATAGAGTTTGCCGTTAAGTATTTCAACGTAAGTGTTTTTGTTATGACAGCAACTTTACCAGACTTCTTAAGGAAAGAAATAGAAAAGGCCCTTGGTAATTATGAAACGATATCGGCTGATGATATGCTTTATAAAAGCTTCAACCGCCATAGGATAAATGTTAAGCAAGGCAGACTGGATGAAAATACTGCTTCTATTCAGGAAACGCTGAATTCAGGAAAAAAAGTTTTGGTAGTTTGTAATACTGTAAAACAATCACAACTCATGTACGAAAGTCTTAGTACTAACAAGAAAGTTTTGTTGCACAGTGCATTCAATGCTCATGATCGCAACCAAAAAGAAGAGCAGCTTTTTGACCCGGGAATTAATTTACTTGTCGGCACACAGGCTATTGAGGTAAGTCTAGATATTGACTTTGATATTATTTTCACGGAACCCGCTCCTTTAGATGCATTGATACAAAGGTTTGGCCGGGTAAATAGAAAGCGTCAAAAAGGGATATGTAATTGTGTGGTGTTTGAAGACCGAAATAAAACTGATAAATATATTTACTCTAATGAACAGGTAATCAATCGTACTCTGGAAATTTTAAAAATAAAACAACAAGAAAACCAAGGAATACTTCAGGAATCTGAGTTGCAGAAAATGATCGATTATGTTTATCCGCAATGGGATATTAAAGACAAAGAAGACTTTGACACAACCTCCACCTTGCTCAAATATACGATTGAAAATGAATTAAAACCATTCATCAGCAATAAAAAATCAGAGGAAGATTTCTACAGTCAGTTCGATGGAATTAAAGTTTTGCCATCATGTTTTTTATCGGATTATCAGAAATTATTAGAAAATAACATGTTTACCAAAGCGGAAAGCTTGAAGGTTCAAATTTCGGAAAAAAGGTTTTTTGCCCTTGCAAATAATCAGGGTGTAGAAAAGGAAGTAACGATTTTTGAGTTGAAGAATTCAACCAGGATTAAAGAACAGCCAGTATGGATAGTATCAAAAAAATATACTAATGTGCTGGGTTTACAGGTCGAACTAGATGATGATCTGTCAATTCCATTTGGCCAGTTCTTATAATTAAATACCATGGAGAACTATCACTTATATTACATATTAATACAATGAAAAAACTAAATTTATTTTGCTACTAGTTTTTTATTTTTGCAGATAGTAAATCAATTACAGAGAACCAACAAATAATTGTTTGATAATTTTATTTGTAATTAATTTTCAAACAAAAAATAATGATTAATTAAATTGAGATTTTTGTACTACAGTGAAAATATTTACAGTATTACCAGAATAAATTATTGCGGGCTATTTTATCAATTCAAACAAATCCTCCCCAAACCATCCAATCATGAACAACCATATCAACCCCACACCAATCAACCATCACAACCATTTAAACCCTATAAATAAAATCATGAAAATTTCATTTTAATATTTATTTTCCAAGTATATTACAGAAACTAAACCATCAAAATTAAAAACCGTTTTAGAGTTAAAAACTTAAATGCTATAATCAGATGGAAAAATACATCAATCAACTCATTAATGACATAAGAGCGACGAGGCAATATATTGCGGCTCAAAATAACTTAAATGAAACTACCGATTTTGAGGATAAAATTGAAATGGGTGATTTCTCTCATGTGGAACAGTATATTTATGGTGAAGGAATACCCATATCAACAATTACAACTATCGACGTTTCTCTTCTACCCCCAGAAGATAAACTTACCCTGGATCAAAAGGCTGTTTTGGCAGAAGAACTCGAAAAACTGCTGGAGGTAAAGCATTTTGCTCTCGACTTTCCGGAGAATTTACCAATGCATATGCGTTATCCCCTTATCAGAAAATTCTGGAGTGAAAAACATGTGGAAATGTCTTTTGGAACAAGTCACATCGAGTTTTGCCAATACGAGCCCGATAATTGCCCTTATCCTGATTATTGCGTATGTAAAGACTTTGAGGAATATAATAACGAACCTGACAATGCAACTGAAGAGGGTTTTGACCAAACTGATCTGGATGAGCGTCCTTTTTAGGTAGCTTAAGGTTACAAAAAACTAAAAATCTATCTTCATACTTTTTCAATATTAACCCCAATCATGTCCAACCTCCAAAAATTATATAACAACATCGACAACTCCCAAAAAAACGATTTCCTTTGGGAAATCCTTCAGCAAGACGAGCGAATTGAAAGAATGTTCGTTGAGAAGTTCTTTCAGGAATGGGAAGCTATCAGATTAAATGAACCTCAGAAATATGATTTAAAAAAACTTCTGAAAATGATCAAAGAAGATGCCCTGACTATTTCTGCAGAGTTGAGTGAGCTCAACTTTGAAGATGTAGATTGGGATCTATGGGACGATCCGGGATATTATGTCCCTGATTACGAGGTAGCC
>REEL01000035.1 GCA_007695095.1 Chitinophagaceae bacterium
TGATGCATGGCTATCGCTACCCCGACCACGAGCAGCGCCTAGGCGCATTAGCCCCGGGTGTTTTCGAGTTTCTTTTTTTTCCTAATGGTTTTGATTGGTATAGCTATTATAAATACTTTGCTGGTTCTTTCCTTTTTTTATCTTGGCTTGTAGTTTATTACCGCAAGTTAGATTCGAAAATTTTAAACTTTTATTATTCTTTCTCGGAGAAAAAGAAAAAAGTATTAAGGATTCTAAGCTTGTTTTATTATTTTGGATCTATTATTTTTTTTTATTGGGTGAGTGATCTCCTAAAAGGGATTAGATAAAAAATTCTTTAAATGGTATGTAAATGCACTAAATTTACTTGATCTGTTCCCACTGATCAGAATTGCATTTCCGGTCTGTAATTGAAGAATTTGAAATTCAAAAATCCTGAATCAAAGCGAACTCTCCGTTTGCTGTCTTTTTGGCCCTGAAAAAATCTTGGTAACAAGGCAAGTGAACGAAGCGTGAAAAAGTGGGAAATAAAAAACAAGACGCGCCACAAGCAAGACGCGCTGCAAAGCGCGTCTCTACAGGGCATGCATTAAAATTGAAATTCAGACGCGCCGCAAGGCGCGTCTCTACATTAAGGCCGGACTTTCACGAGATTTCAATGGTAGAGACGTGTTTGCGAAATAAAAAAAAAGTTCGGAAGCACGGGACCCGCTTTCGAAAAATTTGGCTGGCATTCAAGGAAGTTTGCGTGCGGGGGCCATGGCTTAGCATCCCCGAAGGCCGGAGCAGGGAACTTTCTTTTTCACTATTCAGCATCGTTCCGGCCGGCTTGGGATGCGCGAGGGCAAAGTTCCGTAGTAATGACCCCAAATTTTTCGTAGGCGGTGGCCTTTTCTTTGTTACTTCCCGCCTGCCACTTTTGGCCCTTGCCTTTGGCGGGCAGGTCTTTTGGGCAATCAAAAGAAAGTAAAAGCAAAAAAAATTTGATAACCCACATCACCTCCTTGCGCTGCGAGGGCGCACCTGCTGCTCAGACCTGCCTAGCGCAGCGCCCGATTTTTGGTTGCTCCCTAACCCAGGGTTACGCTCGCTTTGCTCGCTAACCCTGGTCTATAATAATTTTACCCCTACGGGGTAATGACGTGTTTGCGGAGAATGGTTTACCATTCAGGAGAGGTTCATTTGCTTTTGATAATTTCTTTTGAGAAAAGCCCTTTAAATAATTTTCTAAAATTGTTTTAACTTGCGTTTTATTTCAGACAATTAGATTTTCAATTCATTTATTGATATTTAATAAAAATGGCAAAGATCATTGTAAAAGACACGCCAATTACCATAATATCAGTCGAACAAAGAGATTACATTTCCCTGACTGATATGGCCAATGCCAAGGAAAGTGCCAGCCGTGCCGCCGATATTATTAAAAACTGGTTAAGAGGCCGATATACCCTTGAATTTTTAGGGACATGGGAACAAATTAATAATCCTTTTTTTAAAGTGGTCAAATTTGACCACTTTAAATCTCAGGCTGGTTTGCCAAGTTTTGTATTGAGTGTTTCTGAATGGATTGAAAAAACCAATGCTGTTGGAATAATCGTAAAGAAAGGAAAATATGGGGGCACATATGCTCATAAAGATATTGCCTTTGAGTTTGGTTCAGCTATCAGCGTTCCTTTCAAATTGTATTTGATATATGAATTTCAACGACTTAAAGAAGAAGAACAAAAACTACTCGGCTGGACAGCAAAAAGGGAGTTGGCAAAATTGAATTATCGCATACACACCGACGCAATTAAACAAAATTTAATTCCCAAAGAGCTTTCGGAAGCCCAAATTTCCCTAGTCTATGCAAATGAAGCAGATGTTCTTAATGTGGCCTTATTTGGCAAAACAGCAAAACAATGGAGGGAAGAAAACCCCGATTTGAATGGCAATATTCGGGATTATGCCACCATTAACGAATTGATTTGCTTGTCGAACATGGAAAATCTGAATGCAGTGTTCATAAATGAAGGGATTCCCCAGAAAGAGCGTTTGGTAAAACTGAACCAAATAGCCATTAATCAAATACGAATCCTGCAAAATGCTGAAAGTCGAAAGTTGCTGAAATAATAAGAAGAAACGCAGTTCTGGCTGAAAATTTTAAATGTAATTTGCTTCCAAGCAATCCGAATGCCGAAATGATTGACTACACCTACACCGCTTCAGGAGCAAAAGTAAGGCAGCAGCTGGAAGCCGGCGGCCGTGGCGGCATTTCAACCCGCCGCCCCTCCATTCGGCGGGCAGGGATTACGCAGGGGCCGTTTGTGTTTGTAAACAATGCCCCGGGCTGGGTGGGCACGCCCCACGGACGGTTTGTGCTCGATGGCACCTGGCAGAACGAATTTCACCTACGTGATCATTTAGGTAACACCCGTGTGGTGCTTATGGAAGAAGACACCGGCACGCTGGCCACCCTGCAACAAAACCACTACTACCCCTTCGGCATGCTCATACCCAGCCTGGGCAGCACCAACACTATTGGCGCCCTGAAAGACAACCGATACCTGTATAACGGCAAGGAATTGCAGGATGATTTCGGGCTTAATTGGCATGACTACGGAGCGAGGTTTTATGATGCGCAGATTGCACGTTTTCACTCTGTGGACCCGTTGGCGGAATTAGGAAGAAGATGGAGCCCTTACAACTACGCTTTCAATAATCCTATTCGCTTCATAGATCCTGACGGGATGTGGCCAGTTTGTAAAAACTGTGATGACACATATGCTAAAGGAGCTGTTGTTACTAATAGATGGGGCAAGTGGGGATACCTAGGTAATAATAAGTGGTATGATTTCGGTACAAAAACGATTGTCAGTAGTGAAAGTTTAAAAAATACTGCAGACCATGTGTCAAAAGCCAGGAGAAACTTTAGTTCCACAGATAGATCATTTATTTCATCATTAAAGAGATTTTTCACCTATTCAAATAAAGCGGATGGTGATTTTCATGAAAGCGCAAGTTACGATGGGCATTACAGGGGTTTCGGTATGGGAAGTTATCTTGATATTGGTTCTCCAGCGGCACATTTGGGTTTTTTTGGCTTATTAGATTATTTGAATTGGCTTCAAAATAATCCTGAATCTGCAGAACAAATGATAATTGATTTGTTTGAATTTTATGGTTGGGATTACATCCCAAATAGTAGACTAACTCCTACTGAAGTCCCCGAAGATTCTAAAAAAGACAGAAAATTAATTTCACCTATTGGTTCCTCAGGAGTTGTAAAACCTGGAGATGCAGGACCTGCGTTTAAACCTTTAGACATGAAACCTAAATTCTTAGACCCTGATAGGAATTCCAGGAGAAATGACAGAAATGACAGATGGGAACATAGATAGTAAGTCTCTTTTTATATGTTCTATTTTGGCAATAGAAATCAATTATCAGCTATGAAATTAAGTCCTGCAGAAATTATCTACTTAAGCACAAAAGGTAGAATAACAAAATACTTAAAAAATATTGTTAAGTATACATTTTATTCATTGCTGTTAAAAAATGTGATTAAGTTGGAATTAAAGGAAATAAAAGGAGCAGATATTAAAAAAGAAAAGATGTTTTTTTTGCAGAAATCTACTAAAGATAGAATAGACAATCTTAAAATTTCAGAACTTGAAAAATTAGTATTTGATTACCTAAAGAACAGTAAATCTGAATGGATTTCTTTAGAAGAGTTTTGTGATAAAGTATCAGCTCTAATAAATCCTCGATTTAGAGCTTTTTCAAAATCACATAGAATTGAGAACTATATAGTTAAAGATCTAATTAAAAAAGGCTTACTTGTTAAAAAACCAGTTCGCTTATTTGGTTTTTTAATAACTGAGAAAAAAATACCCTCAAATGAGTATGTAAAATTACAAAGCTCTTTACATTTTTTTAAAAAAGAAAACTGGATTATTCATAATTGTTTCTTATTTTCAGAAAACAAAGATTTTTTTAATTCAAATACATACAAGTTATTAAATCAACGTATTGACAACTATTTTGAACAATATCTTTTAAGAGATGGAAAGCATATTGTTCCAGCTATAGCTATTATTGGAAAATCATACCCAGAACCATTAGAATAAGTATGTTGCACAAGTAAGTTGATTATCCAGGTCATTTCACATCGACTTTGTAAGTCTTACTTATATATAGAATGGCGTGAGAAGTTTATAGTGCATCCATTTTTTATATATCGTTAATGCGCACTATGGTTTTTGGTGAAGCACGACTCCAGTCGTGTGGTAACGAAGCAAGGTAAAGAAAAGCTAATCCCGCCTTTTGGGCTGTTTTTGTTGCGTTTTAACTGGCGAAGATGTGTAATGA
Organism: Chitinophagaceae bacterium; assembly: GCA_007695095.1. Lineage (NCBI taxonomy): Bacteria > Pseudomonadati > Bacteroidota > Chitinophagia > Chitinophagales > Chitinophagaceae > Chitinophagaceae bacterium. The sequence goes on from REEL01000035.1 coordinate 4,330, forward strand.
ACAAAAAACATTTGCCGGAAAACGATAACAATTATAATTTTAAATCGTTAAATTTGCACTATGACACATATACTCAAAGACATATTACAATTAAGTGTCCCGGAACGTATTTTAATGGTGGAAGCCATTTGGGACAGCATTGCTGATAATGATGATCAGGTGGAATTATCATCCCATGCGAAGCAGCTACTGGATGATAGACTTGAATCTCATAGCAGGAATCGAAACGAAGGGTCAAGTTGGCTTGAAGTAAAAGCAAGAATTAAGGATCAACTCTAATGTATAAGTTAATTGTCAAGCCTTTTGCTGAAGAAGATGCTGCAAAGGCAGCAGTTGTAACCGGCAAATAAACATGTTCTATTTTAGGAAACCATGTTGAGTATAACAGATATTTACAGGGCTTTTTTATGGAATATGTTTAATAAGCTCTAAAATCTCTTTATCGGAGAGGTTTTCAATTTCCGACTTGTCGTAAATGGAGAGGAGGTAAACAGTGTCATGTTTGAAAATCACATGCGTAATAATGCGAGCGCCGCCGGATTTACCTTTTCTTTTGCTTGCAATTGCAAGACGTATTTTATAGCAATTGTGCCCAATTGAAGTACCATTTTTGGGTTCTTTCTTTAGTTCTTTGATAAGGGTCTGAATTTCCTTTTTAAGAGAGGGGAATTTTTTAATCAGACGCCTGGCCTGTCGTTCAAAAATGGTTAGGGATTTAACATTAAAGCTCATTGATGAAATCTTCAGCGTTCCGGGCCTGAACTTTACCTTCCTTTATTAACCTCATTTCTTCAACAGCTTCCGCCAACTCGGCCATAAAAAGCTTTTTATTTCTTAAACGCTCCAACTCGTTCAGATCTTTTTGTATCTTTTTCCAATCCTTCATGGAAAGCTGTACGGCACTTTTATGTCCTTTGGTGTCTGTTATATACTGTAGGTCCATTATTTCTTAAGGATCAATCAATTTTTAATGCTTCTTAAAAAAAAAGAGCTTAAATACAAAAATACAAAATAAAAACAGCAAACCAAAAAACACGCTGGTTAAAAGTGTTCGCTTAAAAGAGAAAAGGCTGTATTTTTGGGCGTTATACGTTCTATGAACACCTTCTTTTAGAGCAGGCCAGGGCCGGCGGAAAATACGTTTTTTATGACCCGCAGATTGGGATGTTACTGTTGACACCTTTGCAGAAGCAGAATTTCGTATTTGGTGGCGGATCATCAGGGGTTACCATTTAAATCTTAACCAACAATTAAATGAAGAAAATTGAACTCGCAGAAA
>REEL01000036.1 GCA_007695095.1 Chitinophagaceae bacterium
TTATCGGCGGTGAGGGTGGAGAAGATTGCTTGACCAAAATTAAGATTGGAAAAGATATATATGTCTGGTAAAAGTGACGGGGCGACTTCCAGTCACCCCGCCACTATAAGAATATTTTAATCAAAAAGCAACTTCATCATATATGCTGTAATTTCCGCTCCCGGTCTGCAGCATAGGCCAGGCAAGCTTGAATGTCTTCAATGGTTAATTATGGTATATGCAGGATTCCAGGTTAAAATCTAAAACTATAGCTCACAGATGGTATTAAAGGAAAGAAACTTTGCTGCTTTATAATTGTGCGGGATCTAACCGATTCGGTGCCATCATCATTAATAACATGTTTTTTTTCTTCTTCCAGAAAGTAATAATAGGGATTTTGTCGGTTATAAACATTGTAGAGATTAAAGGATAACTGACGTTTTCTATTATTACTTTTGACCCAATTAATATTATAACCCACATCAAGTTTATGAAAAGAGCGCATCCGGTGTGTATTTATACCATCATATATATGTAAATCGAAAGGAAATGAGCGATGTTCTCGTTCAAGATAATACCGACCTTCAGGCAAGGTTATTGCATTCCCGGTTGCATACACCCATGTAGCAGAAAAATCACTTCGATTTGATATTCGCCTGATCCAAACAATGGAAACATCATGCAACCGATCATATTTAAATAAAAATGGTCTTCCTGAATTAATATTAGAAAATTCCCGTGTTGTTCGTGAAAGTGAGTAAGCCAGCCAACCTGAATTTTTCCCGCTTGTTTTTTGAATCAGAAATTCAATACCATAGGCCCGGCCAATACCATCTACTTCAATTTTATCTTCCCAATTTAATGATGACCGGGAGTACCCTGCACCTTCCTTATAACCAATAAGCCTGTCCATTTTTTTATGATATAGTTCAACGCTAATTTCAACGGATTTTCCCTTCAGGTTTTTGGCAAAACCTAGTGCCCATTGCTCAGCAATTGAAGGCTTGGCGAAAGGTGTAGCAGGAACCCAAAGATCTACAGGAATACCCATACCACCACTGGTTAAAAGGTGTACGTTCTGTTGTAAGCGATTCCATGAAGCTCTTAAAGATGAGTTATAGCTGGTCATATAATTAAAAATAAAACGAGGTTCAAGTGAAAAAAAACCGCTGCCATCAACACTGTAAAGGGTTGCTCTTAAACCCATATTTGCACTAAAACGTTTTCCTATATCAAAATGATTCTCTAAATATGCCGCATGATCTAAGGCCGCTATTTTAAAATTTCCGAATTCACTTTTAATTGTTTCATTTTCTGTTTCCAGTTCATATAGCGTAATACCGGGTGTAAATGTCTGCAAATTGGAGCTAATTCCAATTCTTAGCTTATAGTTAGGTTTATAAAAAAGTTCCATATCAAAGGATGATTTCAAGTCTCTTATACCACTGCTAAAAGAGCTAAAAAAATGTCTTTGATTATCTACAGCTTTTTCTTTGAATGATTGTTTTACTGCATGATTATATTCCGTATAAGCTATTACAAGATTGCTAAATATCTTCGGACTAAAGATATGATTCCATCGTAAAACAGCTAACTTATTACCCCACTTAACGCGGTTTCTTGATTCTATGTCAATTTCATTGTCCTTATCTTTCATGCGAATCAGGAATGCATCGTCACCCATATAGAAAGAAAGGAAGATTCTGTCATTTGGACCCAGCTTATGGTTATATTTAGCATTAAAATCATAAAAATGGTATCCGAATTCTGTTCCATCGAAAACAATTTTGGTTATGGGTCGTGTAATAAGGTCATACAAAAAACGACGATAAGACAACAGATAGGAACTTGTATCAGGTTTAACAGGCCCCTCCAGACTAACTTTGGCATTTAGAAAACCTATGGTAGCTTTTCTTTGAGATTCCGACATATCGCCTTCCTTCATCCTGATATCAAGAATTGATGACAATCGTCCTCCGTATCTTGCGGGAATTCCCCCTTTGGTTAGGGTCATACTACTTACGGCATCGGGGTTAAAGCTTGATACAAAGCCCCCCAAATGGTTAACGTAATAAAGAGGTGCATCATCAAGCAATATAAGATTTTGATCAGGACTTCCTCCTCTTACATACAATTCGCTGGAACCTTCACTGCCACTTCTAGCACCAGGCATAAGCTGTATTGCTTTAAGTAAGTCGGGTTCACCACCCAAAGCCGGTAGCAATACAAGATTGCTCATAGGAATACTCACCACACTCATTTCTGTTCTTTTCTCAAAAGACTTCTCCCGTGAAGCTTCTACTTTTGCTGTTTCCAGAAGAATTCCGGGTACTAATAATAATTCGAGCCGAATAGATACTTTGCCATCAATCTTTGTCACCAAAGGGGTGTAGCCTATATGCGTAATAATCAATTCTATTGAGTCAGTGGCCTCAAGGGTAAGACTGAAAAAGCCATAAGGATTACTAATAACTCCCTTGCCAGAATAATTGTCTGAAACATGCGCTGAATTTATAGATTCACCACTTGAATGATCCCTGACAAAACCACTTACTGTTATGGTTTGCGCATATAATGACTGAGGTATAATGAGCCATAAAAAACTAATTAACAGATAAATACAAGCCTTGTTATGCATTTTTTTCTGAGTTCCTTTATGATTTGATAGTTTTGGCATAAACTGTTTATCTTACTGAATTAATAATAGTATCAGTAATGCCCGAATAAGCCGCAAAGATTCCATAACCTCCCTTTATATTACTAAACATGGGTACCGGTTCGCCAACACCAGACCAAAAGTCACTTTCCTGGTGATACAAATGTCGGGTAAGGTGTTTTTTAAATTGATAATATGCTTTGGATGTCTTCCGTAGAATGATAATCAGATCATGGTCATATTCCAAAAGATCATTGTTGTGAATATATTGCGGTTGAGTAACATAATTAACCGTTAATATATAAGAATGTCCTTTGAACAATTCATTACTAAATATAAGGCTTTCAGGATGGTATTCTATATCTGACTCATTGGACAAAACAGGGTCAATACTTTGCAGATAAATAACATTTGAAATTCTCAATTCATCTGTATTTCTAGCCGGAATAAGATGCCTGTTCCTTAATATCAACTCATAATAGTTTTTGCCTGTACCATCATCGAGAATTTCTATTCTTGCCTGAGAAACAATATAACCTGCCTCCTCATCAACATAGATATTCTCAATATAGCTAACATTACCCATATTAGGTGAAGCATGCACCATAATGTCATTGGCGTTTACCGTTGGAAAACCGGGTGCAGAAACATCTAAAGTATATGATTGAGTAAGCTTGGCGATAAGTTTGGAAATATATTTTCCATCCCCGGCATGATACAAAGTATCTGGATTATTTCCTTCTTCGGAAATAATAACCAGTGCATTTTCAATTGCTTTTTTTTCATTGAAATCCAGAATTCCTTTGGTTTTGGAGAGATTAAGCCGCAAGGTGTCATCATGCCCAAAAAGACAATCAACTACAAGCTTAGGTTCAAATTGCGGCAAATCAATGGTAACCTCTTTGGTACAGGAAAAAAACAATAGATTTATCGCTAAAAAGATCAAGTTTAAACTATTGTACTTGCATTGTAATAGTATATTGAACATAGCGGTAGACCAAAAAAACAGGACGAGTTAATTATGTAGGTTACTTTTGATTTGATAACGGATATGGCATTGCAATTATTGAGGCCACTTCGAAAAAAACATATTTATGTTTCTGGCAAGTAGAGTAAATTTCTCTAAAGTGATATTTTACAAAAAGTAAGAGTTGAATTTGTATTAATTATGTAAACATGCCATTTTTCGAAGTGGACTCAACTATTATTTAATCACAAATCATTCTTATTGGAGTTTTAGCGGTATTCATTTCCTTCAATTATTTAAAACAATTATCTTCAAATTTGCAAACAATATTTAAATTACGTTCATATGTTGTTGGAGAACCTCCGCCACTATCATAAATAGTGAATTCGACATAATAGCGGAAAGCACTCAAAGAACGCATTCTAGAATAAGGTCTCATAGAGTAATGACTACTACTACCTCCTACACTTCCAGAGTAAGTCCAGCAGCCTTTACTATTTTTGAAAAAAGTCCAGTAGTTCCTGGTATTCATGTACATATCCACATAACCTCCACTTCCTGATTCCTTCTTAATTCTAGCTCTTAAAGTAAAATAAATACCTGCCTTATAATATCTTACCCTGTATTCAATCTTACCATCAGTTGATTGCAAGCTTTGCCAACCGGTATTTTGGCTGCTACATCTGGTTGCAAAATCATCTACTTCATTATCCATTATTCCGAATACTAAATCTAATACATTTTCACCAACAGAAAATTCCTTAACATCTTCATCTGTTTTGAAATGTATATTTTTCCTGACAGGATCAAACGATTGTACTTTAACATTTTCATTCATCATATCAACTTTGAATATAAAGTTATCAATCACAATAATGCCATCAGGACTAACAAGTGAACTAAAAATCTCATCATCAAATCCATTTGCATTTATTTCACTTTCATCTAACGTTAACCTCATAGATTTAAAAGAAAACTCATCTTCCCAATAAGGGAGACCATTTTCACTTGTCTCAATAGTACTCAAGTATTCAATTGCTAATTCATAGTCTTTTAATGTTTTAAACCACAAAGTATTCTCTATCACTTCAGCTTGGATGATAGATGAATCATTTAAATGAATCTGAATATTTTCAATAACATCATCTGTTAATTTTAACTCGCTTTCATTTTGGCTTTTTTCACAAGACATGCTTAGCATTAGAAAAATAATTGCTATTGATTTAAAATATATGTTCTTCATAATCGTTCGATTTTTCACCTACTCTCGGCACTACGCCAGGGCTTTTCGGTTTGCCGCCCGCGAAATTTCTTTTGGGCCCAATAAAGAAATATCGCGCGTGAAAAGTAAAAAAAAACGATATTAACCAAATTTAACATATAATTATTTACTGTTTATATTTGTTCTAAATAATGTTTTTTTTATTATGGCAAGCCTGATTATTTATTTTTGTTTTATAACCCAAGTGTAAGAATATAGTTGTAAATAAGCACCTCATTAAAATATTGCCGTAAATTTTTAATTACTATTTAAATTATTACGCCATTATCTTAAATCACATTCTTTATTTCCGGTTCTAAAAAGTAAAAGCAGAAACCGTTTTGACAGAATTATTAGAGTACCTTCCTAACTATTTCTTTATTAGATTTCAAACCCAAACTGACTTGAATAAACTCACCCGCGACGAGCTAGATCCCTATTCCAAAATTGCCCCGTTTAAATTATCGGCGGTGAGGGTGGAGAAGAAGATGTAGTGGTTTAATCTTGCGAATACCAACCCTGAATTACATTAAGCTAAATCCGATTCCGGATACAAGCAAGGTTTCTATAGCCATAGAGTTATGATCAAGAGATTTGAGTTTGCTCCATTTATCCTTTTTCACTGTGGATGTGGATTCATGATCATTTTTAAGCTTCCTGAAGAAATTCCTTTTTAGGCTCTTGTAATAGAATAGCAGAAGGACTGAGTTATAGATCGCAATAAAAACTATAGTAAATAAAACCCTTTGGTAAGAAAAACCCAGAATTTCCATAGCTCAATAATTGATTTAATGTACTGGAATTTGGTCAATGCAATAAAGACCTTAGGTAAAATAGATACCTCCGCGAAAGTTTTACCTGAAGGGTTTCTCATGTAATCTATTTGCTACGAATTCATTACTCAATCAAACTTAAATAATCTAATCATGACTGAGACAGTTGCCTTTTTACATGCTAAAATTCGTGGTAGGGATAGTTGGACAGCCGAATATTTACCCGATTGCCGCTTTTTACTTTGCCTGAGCCATAAAATTGGCCACTACCGTGTAAGCCGTAAAAAACCTGATGCAGGGCACAATTCATCGAAAGATCATTTAATATGCCATTAGG
>REEL01000037.1 GCA_007695095.1 Chitinophagaceae bacterium
AATGTACGTGAAAGAGCGTTGAGCCATAGCATAGAGATGGCAGCGGGTAGCGGACAAATATACCTGGTTATATTAGAAGATGCTGAAAGCCAGTTGATAGAACGTGTTTTCCTTCTCAACAACTAAGGGTTTTTGAAAATTGGTTTAAGCAATAACAAGGTATTCCTTGTTAAAAAAAGCCGCCTTCTTAATTGAAGGCGGCTTTTTATGTTTAAAAGGGTTTGCAGTCTTATGCTGTTTATGGCAACTTAAAGGAAGGTTTTTATAATGTATTTTGTGTAAAAATATAAAGAAGTAGAGTTTCCGGAAGTCCAATCAGGGTTTTAAAACAATTGAATAATTGAACAATCGAATAGTGAAGTAAAATCAAAGAGAAAAAGAAACCGATTAATTTTAGTAACGTTCTAATTCCTGATTTGAATATCCTATTTCATAAAATTGGCTATTACAATAAATTTAAGCCATGCGTTTTCTTTACTTTTTTAATATCTAATAGAGTGCTAAATGCCAAAATATGTCTTGCTAAAATATTGAACAGGTAATTATATAAATGTATAGTATTCAGAAAATCAATAAAACAATATTACGAAGAGAAAAGGCTTTTTAATTAACCAAAAATTAAAATTAGAATGTTGATAAATTAATTTTAAGATAAGAATGCGCTTGGGAAGGCCTTTTGCTATTTAACTTCATGCTTCTTAATAATTAATTAAGAATAGTTTAACGCTAGAAAATTGACTTAAAAATATGAAGGTTTTAACTTTGCAATATTACTTAAACTAAATTACTTTAATCATGCGTATAAAAAACACGCTTTTCTTTTTTTCAGCTATTTTGTTTTTTTTTACACAAAACAGCATATTTGCACAAACACAAATTTTTGATGAGGAATTAAGAGATGGATCGTTCCCCGCCGGATGGACTTCTCAATTAGGTGGCACACCACCTCCTATAGCAAGAACAGCTGCCGGAGGATATTTTTTAATTTCAGCTAATGATACCTGGGTAGAAACTACAGATTATGATTTAAGTGCTTTTACCAATGCTAGCTTAAATTTTATGGTTGCTACTTTTGGTTCCGGAGCAGATAATCCATTAGAAGTTGAATTTTCACTGGATGGGGGAGTAAGCTGGAGCGCAAATACTTTTACAACTGCAACACCAACTTCAACTAATTACATACCAACCGGTTCATTTGACTTTGCGGTAAACAATTCTTCTCAGGTTCGATTGAGGTTTACCAGACCGGCTGCAAGTGGAAAAGGTGTTCGTTTCAGAGATATGGTATTAGAAGCATCTACTCTTACCAATCCGAATTCTTTTGATTTGAATACAGGTGTTTATGAATTTACGGAGTGGCCTGCAAGTTCACCGGCCGGAACTTTCCCGGCAAATATGGCTTTTCAGGGACATAATACAACAGATCCTGATATTAACACACCTATGATACAAGATTGGTCTTGTGGGTATGATCAAACAGGAGGTTCCAGATTTCAGGGAGTGGGTACTAGTGGTGTAAGAATGACAAATACAGGAGGAGTTCAATCCGTAGCTAATTGCGATGGAACAAATGAAGGAATTAATGTAGGTTCAATAGTCTTGGCTTTGAATACAACAAATAGAACAGATGTGACAATTAACTGGACGGGAAGACTATTTCTTCAGTCTTCAGGTGACCGATTTGCAAATTTAGCACTTCAGTATCGAATACAGGATAGCGGGGGGACATGGCCATCTAATTGGGAAGATGTAAGCGGACAGATATTTGAAAGTCAGGGTAAAAATACAGGTGATTCAGAAGAATTTTCGGTAACGCTTTGTGAGCTTTCTGATGTTGGAGAAGTTCAGCTTAGATGGGTTTATTATATTTCACCTTCAGCAGGAACTAACGGTTCAAGGTCAAATTTAGGCTTAGATGATGTAAAAGTAAGTTCAACGCCTATCGTTACACCGCATGTCCTTGCAAATAGTGCATATATATTCAATACCTGGTCAGATACTGAAGCAGCGGGTACATACCCGGATAATATGGTTTTTTTACAGCATAGTGAAGAGAACCCAGACATAAATACTTCATTTGAATTTGAATATACTTGTGCGTATGATTTGGGTGGCAGACCAAGGGTTAATGGATTAAATAATGATGGGTTTAGTTTTCTAAATACCGGTAATCCGCAAAATGATGCATCTTGTTTGGTAGGCGGATATTTAGGAGCAGCTCAAGTTGCCGTTAATACAGAAGGAATGAACGGAATTAAAGTTGACTGGACCGGAATTCAAAAAACTACAGGAAGCAGAATATATGCTATACAAGCCCAGTACAGAGTAGGCGAGTGTGGACCTTTTACTTCTATCGCAGGTCAAAATTGGGAATCGGATGATACAGGCAATTCTAATAATGTACCACAGGAATTTACATTTGATTTACCGGCAGATGCAGAAAATGAAGAAGTTGTCTATTTAAGATGGGTTTATTATCAAATTTCAGGTTCAGGAAACAGACCTGAAATGGCTATTTCAGAAATAATGATTTATCCTGAAACTTTATATTCAACAAATTCAGGTAATCAGACTTTTGGTGGAGCAACGAATACACAGACCTGGTCAACAGACCCTTCAGCTACCGGAGCTACTTTTAGTCCGCTTTTTCCGGGGACGAACTATGTAATCCAGGATGGGAATACTGTAACAGTAAGAAATGTGGGTGTAGGTGGTCAGCAAAGCCTATCTTTTGGTAACATACTAATAGAGCCAAATGGAAAATTACAGGCGGATTTAGCTGCAACCGGTAACATTTACATAAATATTTTTGGAAATATTGTTAATAACGGAGAAATTGGAGCAATTGACGGTTCAAATAATTTATCTTTTAATGTTGAACCCGGAGATTTTACTTTTTCAGGAAATGGTCCTTTTAATATTCAAAGAATTAGAAAGAGTAACGTATTCAATAATAGCGATGATTTAAATTTAACCATAGACAGTGATATAAATCTATGGTGGGATAACTCGGCGGCTATTTACAATAACAGAAGTGGAAGTTCAAATTTCAATATAGTTATTGCAGATAACAGAACCTTAACTATAGAAGGAGATTTATCATTTGATGGTACAGCCGGTGGTACCGGAACTGACAGAGGAGGAAGTTTAATTATTGAAAACGGAGCTGAAGTTCTGGTTAAAGGAACTACTTTTTTAGGTAATAGAAATGATGATAATTCTACTTCTATTCAAATAAATACCAATGGGGTTTTACAAACTGAGTTTTTTCAGTTTTCTGATCCTTCCGGAAATGAGATGGATGCCAACTTAAGTATAGCTTCAAATGGTCGTTTAGTATTAACCGGTGAAATTCCATGGGTAGATGCACCGGATACTTTTAATTCAATAGCATTAGATTTAAATGCAATTGTTGAATTTTCAAGATTGGGTGACCAAACGATAAGTTTATCCAATAATGATTTTGATTATACTTCTATAGTGTTATCAGGAAGTGGAGAAAAGACTTTTACATCCTCAGATGCTTTAACTGTAAATAATAATTTGGAAATTACAGATGATGCAAAGCTTGTTAAAAGCGGAGCAACGGAAGAAGTATATTTACTGGGCGATTTAGAAAGTTTGGGTAACCCTGAAATTGATGCAGTGTTTTATTTTAGCGGCTCTAATATTCAGACCGTTACCGGTTACGCAGTTTTTGAAGAATTGATATTTGAAAACACTACCGGTGTTGTTTTCCCGGCTCAGGCAGGAGCATTTCCTTCGTCTGAGGTAAGAACAGGTCTGACATTATCAAATAATGCAACTTTCACCGCTGCTTCAAATTTAACACTTCTTTCTGATGCTAATCAGACAGCATACTTGATTGATAACAGTAATCTTGCTAATCCAATTTCAGGCTCTATTAATATAGAAAGATTTATACCGGGTTCTCAGCAAGGCTACAGACAAATATCTTCACCGGTTGAAAATCAAAATATTGAACTTTTAAATGGCTTTAATGCACAGGGATCAAATGCAGCAACTTATGAAATAGTTGATTATTTAAATGAGCAAAACAATGTTTTACATAATAATTGGCCAAACCTTTTGGCTAATGCTTTTACATGGGATGAGAGTGCATCAGTGAACGGTAATAGATTTTGGCAGGGGTTTGTGAGTGGAATTATGCAACCGGCAAACGGGCAGATGATGTATACAAATGGCAATACAGTATTGACTTTTGAAGGAACTCCTAATACCGGAGATATAAATGTTCCTTTAAGCTACACTAGTATTTCAGCAGGAAATGATGGTTGGAATTTTGTAGGAAACCCTTATCCGTCTGCTATTAACTGGGATGCTGTAACAACTGAATATGCGGTTTATGTTTATGATAATTCTCAAAACCCTAATTCTTTCAGAGGAGTTTATAACACCTATATAAATGGAATGGCCACTAATCCAGGCTCTTTCAATGGGGAGATTGCTTCCGGCCAGTCATTTTTTGTTAAAACATCTACTCCCGGCTCACATGCATTAAACTTTACAAACAGTGCCAGAGTTGCTGATAGTTCAACAAACTTTTTTAAGCAAGCTGAGAATCAGGATCCGTTAATACGAATGAGTCTTTCAAATGAAGATTATACAGATTATACTCTTGTGTATTTTAATGAGAATGCTACAAATACATTTGATCAGGGACTTGAAGCTGAAAAGTATTTTAATGCAGCAGTTGGTATACCAAGCTTTTACTCATTGGATAGTGAAAAGTCTTATAGCATTCAGGCATTGTCAACAATTACAGATGACATGATTATTCCATTAGGTGTTGTTGTAGATAATGATGGAGTATATACATTTTCAATAGAAGAACTTGGTAACTTCCCTAAAACCTCAATGGTATTTTTTGAAGATGCTGAAACGGGAACAGAATTAGATCTTCGAAACATGAATGAATATGCTACTCACTTAGCCGAAGGCACACATGAAGGTCGTTTTTACCTGCGTGTAACAGCACCT
>REEL01000038.1 GCA_007695095.1 Chitinophagaceae bacterium
AAATTTACTTTTACTTGATTTCCTGTTTTTAGCAGTGTAAATTTTGTACTGAAGAGTATGAATGTTTTTTTCTAAGCAAATTTACTGACTCGATATATGTGCAACCTGAAAATTTATAAAAGTAATTCACATTAGTCTTATTGAGATATTCCAATACGCATTTGTTACGTCCCTTGTTTTATGAAGATATAATCAATGCAAAACACATTAATGAATTAACAATGCATGTAGCAGCTCAAAAAAAGTAAAAATTCTTGAAGTATTATTTTTCATTCTTCAATACCAATAAAAACCATTTTCTGAACCTAGGAAAAATTCTGTGTACAAATGCTCTCATATATCTTTTTATGCCTTTATTAAACGGAGCTTTGCCTCTGTAATGAGTCTTCAGGCATTGGTAACCAAGTTTCTCCATAAAAATTTTTACATCTTTTGCTGTATACTCCCTAACATGTCCCATAAACCCATGTTCCTGAAGTAGCTTATATTCTTCATAAATAGGCGCAGTTCTTCCTTTGAATATTAAATTAAATAGCTTTTCTATCTCGAAAAAATTAGGAGTTGATAATAGCAGAATTCCACCCGGTTTAAGAACCCGTTTGAATTCACTCATTGTATTTATCAAATCAATTCGAAGATGTTCAAATACTTCACTAAACAAAATGACATCAAAAGTAGAGTCTTCAAAAGGCAATTTTTCAGTTTCTATATTTGTTTTATGTACTTCTAAACCGGTTTGGTTTATAAATGGCTTATAGTTTTCAGGATTAATATCAATTGCTTGAATTTGAAAACCTTTTTCTCTTAACAAGTAGGTAGTATAAAATGGAGCACTGCCTATATCAAGTATATGACCATTCTTTGGTGAATACTTTTCAACTAACTCTATATCTTCGATAAACCTTTCTAAAAATTGGTCATAGTAATTAACTGCCCAGTTATTTATAGATTCATTGTCTGAAACTCCATTTTGAACAATGAGTTTTAAATCTTCTAAGTTCTTTTTCAATTTTTAAAGATTTTTGATTTTACCAATACTTACTGCTTGATTAGTCCTTTTTCAAGTGGCTTTTTTGTAATAGTTTTTCTTTGCTTATCGCACACTATTTACATTCAAATATACCATTACTACTTCTTCTCTGAAACTTTGACGTATATTTTTTTATTCAAAATTAGACTGTAACCCACCACCTCCATCTTCTAGAGCATTATATTGTCTAACTTTCTGGCACTTTTACTCTCAATAAAACCTCACATCCCCTCTACAAATCAAGTAGATATAAAAGCCTTTATTAAATAAAAACATCACAAACAGAATCACTTTATAAAAAATGATTAATTTTAGTTTATAAATTTGTGGCTGTGAATAATACAGCCAGCACGACTAAAAAAATGCTATGTGCCGATTTTATTTTCTTTTCGTATTCATTCTTGTTTTTACATCATGCAGTCAAAAGGAGCAAACATTTATCAGCGATCCGGATTATACTAAAAATCACGAGTGGCAGCTTACTGATAGCCTGAGCCTTTCCGGGCAATATGCCGTTAAGCTTGATCAGCAAAATCCTTTTTCGTTAAATACTCCAATTTCCGGAGTGAAAAAAGGAGAAATCTATGAAGCAAGTGTTTTCAGATTGGGCGGTGACCCGCTGCTCAAGCTTGCTGTGTCAGGTGAGCATGATTTTTACAGTGAGGCAAACAGAAAAATAAAAAGTATAGGAGATTGGCAGCAAATCAGATTGAGAATTCGAATACCGGATGAATTAGATGGAACAACAATTCAGTTTTTTGCCTACAATATCGGTTCGAACATTAATTTAGCAGATAGTCTTACCGTCACTAAGCTACAATTCAATGAAACGGAAAGTTTGCCGGATGATATTTTTCTTTCACTTACTTATCAGATTTTACAGGATTTCCATATTCGGCATTTTAAACCCTTAGCTGTTCAGGATATTTTGGATTATGCTAAAAGAGAGTATTTAGAGCCTTTGTTTTTATACAAGGGAACAAATTACCAACAGTTTAAAAACACCTTTGAGCAACATATAGAAAATTACGACACAGGAAAATTATATGCACAACTGAAAGCTTATCGAGAAGATGTACACCATCCCTCTGTGAGGTTCCTTCACGATAAGGAAGCGATGGATAAGCGACAAATCGCAGGCTATACTCCCGGGATGTTTTTTAGTATAAATGACCGGATTGAAGTTTTTACTGAAAGGCTAAACGATAAGTCTTATGAAGTGCATGTAAAACAGTTGATTGGGGATTATATTTTAAAAGACATAAATCATTTTACATTTGAAAAAGATACATTTTCAGTTGCAGCTGATCAATTTGGTGAGGGTTTTTATGTATTTGTTTTAAAGCAGAATGAACACAGTTTTAAGGTGCCCATCGTAATTAATGGTTATACGGATGAAAATACTGTTGCTATTCTGGCGCCGCTCAGCACATGGCATGCTTACAATGCTTATGGCGGTAAATCATTATACCGAAATGCTATTGATTTAAATGATGTTAACTTTGTTTCGGTTAACAGGCCAATTACTTCAATTGGTTTTGACTCATCTGTATTGAGTCATGACTTTTTTGCGCTCTATCATATTTTTAAGTGGTTTGATGAACACTATAATGCATCGGTATATCCGGACTTTTTTTTGGAAGCTAGTCCTGGAAAATTAGCCGGTTATTCAACTATTGTTATTGCGCAGCATGCTGAATATTTTTCCCCGGCTATGTTCAGCAATTTGGTTAATCTCACTGATGCAGCGAACTTAATTTCATTGGGAGGAAACCAGCTTTACTGGAAAATTAAATGGCATGATGATTTTCAAACAATGGAAACGCGCAAATGCGGTGATTTTTTTGAAAACACTGATGAACCGGGAGGATTATGGCGCAATATTTTAACTTCTGAGGCGAGGGTTTTAGGTGTTGCTTTTACAGAAAGCGGTTATGGCACATACGCACCTTATCAGGTTAAAAATAAAAGTCATCGCTTGCTGCAAGGCTTAAATATACCGGAAGATGGAATTTTCGGTGAAAAAGGCATGAATGGAAGAGCAATTAGTGGCGTAGAAACAGACAAAATGATAGCAGGTTTTCATGAAAATGCAGAAAAAATTGCAAAAGGCCAAAACCCGGATAATGGAGGTGCTGAAATGGTTTTTATTCCACGTGATAAGGTAGCTACTTTTTCATGCGGGTCAATTGTTTGCGGGACAGGTTTGGGAGTTGACAGTGTTTTTTCGGGTATTATTTCAAATTTTATGGAATTGTATCATGTTGAAAAATGAAAGACTTTAGAAAACATGTAATTAAAACAAATTTTCATAGCATTCATTTGAAAATGTGTTGATTGATTGGAAGGATTAACTTTGTTAAGTTACATAGCAAAGTTTTAATTTACTCCATTATAATTAGCTTTTGTTTACCATTACAATTTTTTTGATAAAATCAATTAGCAATTCAAACTATTGCATGCTAATGTAGACTCCTTAGATTTTTGAGTAATTTAGTAATATGATAATTTTTAACCCAATATTTTTCCTCAGATGCATTCAAGGGATACGAGAGATAATAACACGTTGACTAACAGTTAAATGTAAAAACGTTTAAGATTCAATTAATGGAAGGGTTTATGACTTTTTTTAAAAACCGGTTAATATTTTGTATAATTATGCAGCTGAGTATAATATGATTTTAACTGAAAAATATAAGTTATTTATATCAGATAGTAAAATAGATAATTATCTGTTATCACATGAACATCCAGTTGGAAGGCATAAAGCCAAAGTTTTAAAGCGGTATGGCTTTGATCTATCCATTAAAAATTTATTTATTCGTAAAATTCGCCAACTGGTTAACGAGCATAAGGTAAATCATGTAGAGAAAAATGAATTTGGTATAAAATTCATTGTAGATGGTATCATAATAAGTAAGAAAAAAGTAAAATTAAGCCTCAGAACTGTTTGGATGGTTTTGAAAAATACAGAAATTGCAACTTTAATAACAATATATCCGTTAAATTAACCATAAAGCAACAAAAATGATTAAAGAGCTTGATACAGTAGTTTTAACTTTTGACTTTCCTGATTATCAACTTGTTAAAGGAGATGTTGGAACAGTTGTTTTCATTTATGAAAATGGAAAAGCTTATGAGGTTGAATTTACCAGTACTGACGGATCAACGATTGCTCTTTTAAAACTAAATCCCCCTCAAATCAGGCCATCTCACGGCAAAAAAGAAATTATTCATATCCGGAAGATTGCTTGATTTTTCTGATATGACTGTTGTATTCTGCTCTTTAGGGTTTGTAATCCGAAAGTATAAATTTACAAAATCAGCCGGAAGTCATTTAAATTATTTACTTACGGTATATAAAAAAATACATTTGGTTGCAATTAAGGTATTTAAAAAAAATTACGTATATTTACTATGAATATTCAAAAAGTATTCGTTCTAAATAGATATTTTTAATTCTTTTAAAAAAACTGATATGCAACTAATAAAATCAATAGTAGTCATATTTCTGTGTTGTAATTTTAACTCTTTTCTTTTTGCTCAAACAGGAGAACCTCTGGCACCAATAGGTTCTGAATGGTGTTACAACGCCCCAATCTATCCGTCCGGTTTTCCACCTCCGGAATTTAAAGTTATTCATTATCCGATTTCAATAGAAGTTGTTGGTGATACAATTTTGCACGGAAAACATGCCTCTGTCATAGATATTCAGGCTGCCGTAAGCACAAATCAAACATATGGGTATTATAGAATGGACTCAGTGGCTTTGCTATACAAAGATGGGAATCAGGTCTATTGGTACAATACAGTTCTGGATTCTTTTGTTTTGTATTACGATCTTGATTTAAACCCCGGTGATAAATGGGAAATCCATTTACCCTGTGATACCTCAATGGTTGCACATACTCCTCCTGTGATGTTAGAGGTTGAAGTTTTATCAAAAGATACGATTATGCAAAATGGAATTGCTCTCACTCGTATAACAACAAATCTTTTAGGAACAATTGTCGAAAATGTTGGTAGTTTGGTAAGCCCTTTCCCCACTTCAGAATTTTATTGCGTGAATATGATAAGCCATACGGATATTTCCGGACTTAGAAGTTTTGAAAGTGATGCTTTGGGTACTTTTCAAGGGACAATAGATTTTCCATGTGAAGATACTATTTTTGTCGTTTCCGTTGAGGAAGTTTTAGAGAAAAATCAAGGGGGAGTCCATTTTTATCCAAACC
Source organism: Chitinophagaceae bacterium (assembly GCA_007695095.1). Classification (NCBI taxonomy): domain Bacteria; kingdom Pseudomonadati; phylum Bacteroidota; class Chitinophagia; order Chitinophagales; family Chitinophagaceae; species Chitinophagaceae bacterium. The sequence goes on from REEL01000038.1 coordinate 5,263, forward strand.
CTGCATTTAACAAACTTAATATAGAAGCAAGTGAAAATTTTGATTATCCATTGACAATGTATTTACATGATATGTCCGGTAAGTTGGTGAAAAGCGAGTCAGTAAGTGATGCTCATCATACATTATTATTAAGTGGCCTTTCAAAAGGAATGTACATCATCAGAATATATTCTGATGACCAACTCCTTGGTAAAAGCAAAGTGGTAATTGGGTCGCGCTAAGGTGGCTTAAATTATCAAGAGTTGCAAAAATTAAAAGAATTTACAGATTAGTTATCCTATATTTCTAACTTTAGTGTGATGGTAGTTTTCAGTCGGAGGGTATTCAAGAGATTCACCTTTGGGACAGAAGCAAAACGATTTATTACAAAAAACCTGATTTTAGATAGACTAAAATTGATTAAATTTGTAAAAAGGATACAAGATGAATACCATAAAACTCAAAAAAGATTTCCATAAATTAATTGATTCTGTAGACAATAAAAAACTGCTATCCGATTTTTACGAATTAATGAAAAAAAGAGTTTCCGCTAAAGATGGTCAATTGTGGCAAAGGCTTACTGAAAAAGAGCAAAATGAACTTTTTTTGGCATTAGAAGAAAGTGAAAACCCAGATCAATTGCTTAGTCATGAAGATATGAAAAACAAGTATAATTGATAAATAGTCTTTTTATCCGTTGTTACAATATAGGAATAGCGAATCAGAGAAATAATACCATTTTTTAAATAAAAACTATTTCACCCCTTATCAAGAAACTTCTCCAGCCGTTTCTTTTGTAGAAAATGATGCCTGATATGCATTTCGGCTCCCTGAAACCATTCTTTGGCATTCATCA
>REEL01000039.1 GCA_007695095.1 Chitinophagaceae bacterium
TCATATTAAATTATTTTGGCTTTTTCGAACTTAAAGTAGATTTTGTCAAACAGAAAAGCAATTGCATAAAACAGTTTAATTTGGGCGTGCCCTGTCCTGTCCGTAGCGCCCCCGCTACGGACACCATCAATAAGGGCACATACTGAAAGTTCGGGATTGCAAATCCCGAACAGCGGTGGGATTACCACACGCGACTTGGGAGCATGTACAAAACCCAAAATTTATGGTAGTCGAGTTAGTGACGGAAATTTTTTAGGTTTTCCCTTTTAATAGCGCGCTAATAAAATTGCCGTCCTTAAATTTTAGAATTCTTGGAATTTGGTCTCTTGGGTCTTGTATTTTACGTTCTAAGTGCGCAGGTCAAAACTACGACAGACCGTGGAACAACGTGTCACATGCTCGTATGCGACAGAAAGGGAGCAGTATATGTTAGAGGATTATTTTTCAAAACAAAAATTATGGCAGATTTAGTCGATAACAATTTTCTATACTTTTAATTCTTATAACATCACCTGAACTATTGACATATTTCCTTAAGTTTTTTTTGCAAATCCACTGTGGAAACCTTTTCTTTTAGCTTACAAAATGTAAAAAATTGCCCGGGGTAACCACTTCAAAAGTTGCATTTGGATAAGTTTCTGTAAATAATTTAGGTGCTTTCACTTTTTTCTCTCTCCACTTGAATTCGAAACCATAAAGATTACCATCCCTTTCCTCAATCCAGTCTATTTCTTTTCCATTATAAATACGCCAGAAATAATAATTCATTGGTATCATTTTATATGCATTACGCTTTTTCCTTTCAACTGCCAGGAAGTTTTCCCATAACTGTCCGGCATCATTTCTCGTTTCTATTCGGTTGAAATTGGAGATCAACGCATTTCTAATACCAATATCATAGAAATAATATTTTTTCATTTTTGTCACTTCTTTTCTGAGGTTTTTTGAAAATCCCTGCAAGCTGAATATGACAAATGATTTTTCCAGTAATTGAAGGTAGCGACTAACTGTTTTGTTATCAATTTTTAAAGTGTTAGACAATTCAAGAGTAGAGACTTCACTTCCGGTTTGATAAGCCAGCAATCTGAGCAAGTCTAAAATGCTTTGTGCTCTTTTAATTTTCTGAAATTCCATTATATCTTTAATCAGATAAGCATTCATAATTTCAGTTATCCGCTGTTGCTTTTTTTCAAAAGTATTATAAGTAACGACTTCCGGATATGAGCCATAAACAAGGTAGTCTCCAACATTTTGCTCAATTTCATATTCTGTATGATGATGGAGTAACTCCAAAATGGATACCGGGAATAAGTTAAGCTGGTTTTTTCTCCCTGTTAATGGTTCTTCCGTTTCATTTGCAAGATCAAAAGATGATGAACCGGTTGCAATCACGTAAATACCGGGAATGTGGTCAACAACAAGTTTGAGTGCCTGCCCAATAAGGTTGATTTTTTGCGCCTCATCTATAACAAGCAATTCAGTATTTCCAATCATCTTTTTTATCAGGTTAAGATCGCACTTACTGAAATCATTTGAAAATACAAGATCGTCTCCCGTAAAGAACTTATATTGCAGAGAGGTTTTTTTTAGAAATGCATTTACTAAGGTTGTTTTACCTACCTGTCTTGGCCCGTAGATTATCAATACCTTGTTTTTTTCAAGATTATCCTGAATTTGAATTGCTCTGTTTAACATTTGTAGGAGTTCTGTTCCTATAAAAACACTAAACTATAGGAATTAAGTTCCTATAATTATCATTTATCCTAAAAAGAACCGTCCGCATCAAAATAGAACACCAGGTTTTTACGCTTATTTTGATTTATAATGCCTTTTATTTTATCGATTATTGTCATTATATATAATGTAGCTTTTTATTTTCTTCAAAACAAAACCTTCCAGCTACCTCCCTTTGTAGGGCCTGTCCGTTCAATTCTTTTTTTCTTTTTTAATTTATCGATGTGGTACCTACCCCTCTTCTTGAAAGTCCTGTTTTGTCTTGAAGTTCTTTTACTGTTATTTTAGGATCGGTTTCCATGGCATTGAGAATGATTTCCACAGTTTTCCCCGAACTTTTCCCCGAACTTTTTCCCGAACTTTTTCCCGAACTTATAGGTCTGCTAAGGCATATTGTAAACATGCCATCGGTGTGAAATTCCGGTTCAGCGAGGCCTGATTCTTTCATTAAGTCTTTCATGCGGCCAATACCTGAACCTGCCTGTCCCACCATACTTATACGCACAAAAAGGCCAAAAATTAAAGGGTTTCTACTGTGACTCTTTTTCTGTCCTGTCCTTTAGCGCCCCCGCTACGGACACCATCAATAAGGCAAATACTGAAAGTTCGGGATTGCAAATCCCGAACAGCGGCTGCTAACTTTTAAAGTTATCTCATTAACACAAAAACGATAACTGCCTCCAAACTTTTTTGGAACCTGGCATTTATCCTTTATTCCTTCACACAACGCACCGAAAGGCCAATACTCAGTTCTATTTTTAGCATATCTATCCGGTCATGAGCAGACATTACTAAAGCATCGGCAGTATCCGGAAATCCTTCAGCAGCACTCCAATAATAGCCGGAATCGCTGAAGAATGCAAAACTCCCATCATCGCAGCGGAAACCGGCAGGCAAGCCGGAAAAACCACTTTCATTTGTATGTAAATGACCCTTTTCCCAGAATTCAATACTTTTCAAAGAACCACCGGATGTACTCCCGTATAATGAAATGAGATTCAGGTAGTCTGTGTCATTCGGAATGCGCCAGCCCTCCGGTGCCAGGCCTCTCGGATCGGTGACCGCATAGCCGTTATACAATTTACCGTATTGTTTTGTGGCTTTTGGAAAATTAAGCGGATAACACCAGGCCGGCTCTTTGTTTTCTACCGCTTTTGCCCATGCTTCATCAGATGCTGCATGCGGAATCAGATCGCCATTTCTGAACCTGTCAACATTTAAGTTTCTGTCCATCCAAATCTTGCCACCCACATCTATTTCTTTATATTCATCAGGGTCTAAATGTCTTATTTTTGCGGGAGATAAGCTGTAGTCTAAATCCCGCTTTCTGATCGGCTTGATAAATGATTTATTTGAGATAACCGTATTCCCCACTTCAATCGAATCCATGTGATTAAACATCATGGCTTTATGCGCATCATCCAGTACACAGTTGGCATGTCTGAAATACCATTTATACAAAACCAGCCAGTCAACCTCCCATACCAGGCGGCTCACATCATAATTTACAAAGTAGATGGCAAAATCATCTGACCTTTTCGCTTCCTCATCATAATGCAGGTTTCTCAATTGAAGTAAAGTGATATAGTGATGCCGTTGAGCATCCTCAAAGTTCATCCATACAGAATACAATTCGTCATCATAGCAGGTGTCAAAATATTCATCACCGGTTAAATCAAAATCAACACGAAATTGATCAACACCTCCAAAATACTTTTGCCTGATGACCTCTTTAGGAAAAATATAACGAATACCGGGTATGGTAAAAATGGGCATAGTTGTGCGGTTTTTTGTTTAAAAAAGGGTGATTGCCGGTGAAAAGAAAGTACAATAGGTAGGGAAAAAAAATGAATTTTTAAAATATCTTTTCAATTTGTAAGTATATGGTTTAATTTGGGCGTGTTCCGTTCGGGCTGTCTTGTCCGTAGTGAGGGCACTAAAGGTGAGAGTCGATATAAAACTTCTGTTCTTTTAACAATTTACTGCCCACTTTTTTCTTTGACATTTCCCACTTTTTAAATTGGGTTACCTATTAAAAAGTGGATACCTCGTTCCGTAATTTTATATTGTTGATTTGGATGATTTGCTTGCTCAAGTGTGTATTCAATTAAGACATTATCCTTTAGAGGCTTTACATAATCATCTCTATAACGTTCTTTACTTTTGTATCCTAAATTTTTTGCCAAATCTTCCAAGCCTATGGGCTGTATTGTCCATAATAAAGTACTCAATAAAACCTTTGCTCGTTTCTTAAGGAGATCCCTACTTTTTTCTTCCCAACTCCCTACTTTTTTTAAATTATCAAGAGAAGCCTTATCATTTATCAAGAATCTAACTTTATCAAGCTCCCTACTTTTTTTCTCCCAACCCCCCACTAAAAAAATGGCGAGTTCGTTTAAATCATTCATCATTTCTAAATCCAGATTAATCGGAAAGTCTTTCAAACTATTTATTCGTTCAATCCCCAATTCTTTTTCGGTTTGTTGAGTTAAATGAAGATAAAGAACAAAGCGATCTCCCAACTTAGTTGAAACCATCGGGATTATGCTTTTAAAGGGTTCATCTTCAATAAAAATGGGTGAAGCCCCTCCGGAATATATTTTTACAAACTTATTCATGTTTTTTATACCTGACCCAATCTCATCTGCCCATGTTAGGACGTTGAAAAATGCACGAATATTAGGGTTTTTAGGTTCGGCTTCAAAAGTTTCTAAATTCAAATGACCTCTAAACCTGGTTCTGTTTGGATTGGTCGCTTCAACCTTATCTTTAAAAATGATAATCTCAGTTGGTGCGGCATTGTTGTATTCTCTATGTACAACAACATTGGCAATCAACTCACGGAAAATTAATTCTCTTAAATCTTTTCTTCCTTCAGAATCTTGATAAAATTTTTCAGGCCATTTTTGTTTTATAAACTCTAAGGCTTTGAGGTAAGAATCCAATAGATTGGTTTTTAAAACCAGCCGGTCATCCCACCTATCCATATTCTCACGCCTTACAAGTAAATCAATTTTGTAAGCAGGCAAAATATTTCCAATCACTTCATTGGTTCCAAAAACCAATGCAGCAGCCAAAGTCAAGCCCTCTTGGCCAGTGGTAAAATCTCTTCTTAAAAAGCGAGCATCTCTTAAAATTCGTTTATTTGAATAACCTGACTCTAACCAAGGGTGATTACTATTTACCAGAGCAATACGTGACTTTACTTTGTCAAAAAGCGTACTATCCAAATCTTGAATCTTTAGACTGGAAAAGATTTGATTTTCGGTAAAAACATTACGCTTCCTCGCATACATCTCAGCAATTCGATTTTCATCTGTAACTCTAAAATCACTATCATTTTCACGGTCATAAACAACACCTGCATGCTTATGCACAAAAGAACTTACAGGAACTCTGATGTATAATATTTTTTGTCCTTGAGTACTTGCCTCATTTACTGCCAATGGAAAAGGAGGATTCAATACATCAATATTGTTAAGTGCTGTTACGATATCCTGCTTAAGGCTCATTAAGTTTTGATTATCTAACCCCAAAACATTGCCATCATCATCAACTCCCAATAAAATGATACCACCATCTCTATTTAAGAAAGAAGTAACCGTATCATAAACAGATGAGGGTACACCATTTTGAGCTTCTTTAAACTCAATGCGAATGCCTTCTCCGTGTTTTAATATTTTATGTAATTCTTCTTTATTCAATTTATTTTACTTCAAAATTTCATAACATTAGCCCTGCCTTTGCTTGCTTCCAGCGACTAAATCAGATGAACAGCCTCCGGCTATAAAATAATTTACGCATTGAAATTAATAAAATTTCAAAATTTTTTAAAGGAATTCCGATATGCATACGCTGCAAGATGCATAAAGAAACGCAGGTTTGCAGGATGTACTGTCTAAAAATTCGAGATCACAATTTGTTACCTCAAGAGAGGGCATTAAGGACAGGTTGGGCTTACTTACCATAGTTAAAACGCTAACTAAGATACCATACCTTTTGGCGATTAACTGGGTACCAAATGAAGCAGCACTTATTGCCAACTGACTTCAGATAGTTCCGGGCTGCGACCTCGCCCCACACCGTCATCGCGAACTTCAAGAGCAAAGCCATGCGGGCATGCTTGAAGTGAAGTGATCTGCTGGTAGAAGGTTTCCCCGCTCATCCCTGCCTGTCATGCTGACGTTAGGAAGCATCTCCTGATAACAGGGAAACGCTGAGCTATTGCTCAGCGTGATAACCAAGCGTTAGGATGGTTGCCCATCCCCTACCTGGTCTTAGCGTCTCGCTAAGACCATCATTTAATCGAGCGTCTCGCTCATTTTTCACCAACCAATACAGAGTGTCCTGTCCTTTAGCGCCCCCGCTACGGACACCATCAATAAGGCAAATACTGAA